>JAGVUR010000093.1 GCA_019136135.1 Verrucomicrobiota bacterium | reverse complement strand
CGTCGGTCGTCATCTTGGCATAGTCGCATTCGTGCCTTCGCTGGAGAATCGCGTCCTGCCTGGTAAAGTCTGTCATGACGGTCTTGGCTCCGGTGACTCGCCTGATTCGGATCGCGTTGGTTTCCAGCTTGGAGGTGATTTCGAAGGACAGGAAATCGTCAATCATCCCCGTGTTTTCCTTGCCGGCAGCGACAAGTACCGGCCTGATTTCAACGACAGGGTACTCCGGGTAGATCCGTGTCGTCATCTCAAGCTTCAGCTTTTGGTCGGGCGAGGTATAGGTCAGGAGGTATTCAGTTTTCGCAGGGGTTTTATCCACCAGCGTCGTCGTCGCCTGCCAGGTTGCAGGCGAGAAAGCTGTTCCCGCATAGATGAATACTGGCGAGAGCATTTTCGCGAGTTCAGCGATTCCCAAATCAGCCTTGCACAGCCACTGGCCCATTTCAAACAACGGCATCATACTCTTCTCCTGGGTTGAATAGGATGAACTATAGGATAATAACAAAACCGATTTCACAGGCACTTGAAACATAATGATTCCTCCAATATATTCACAAGATTGGGTTTTCAAAGTATTTTGAGTTGAAACAGCAATAAGAAAAAAGCAGGAGTTTGCAAGATATGCCAAAATATCGCCTGGGCGTGGTCGGACTGGGTGGCAGGGGACGATCGATGTTCTCCTCGATCTCGAAGAATCTGAGCGACGACTTGATCGGCGTTGCGGCGTGCGATTTGCGACGCGACCTCTATGACGAATTGGCGAAAACCTACGCAGACGCAACATTCTACGAGGATTACGATACCATGCTCGACCAGGCGAACCTGGATATCGTCATGGTGGAAACACCCGCCACATGCCATGCGGAATTCTGCGCAAAGGCGCTTGAGCGCGGCATCCATGTGTTCTCGGACATCCCGTCGGTGGCATCCGTTGCGGAAGCGCAGATGCTTTGGGACGTCCAGGCTCGCTCAAAGGCGTTGCTGATGACCGGCGCGACCACTTGCGGCTGGGGATTCACGATGGCGCTCAAGAACATCTGCGACAAGGGGCTGATCGGAAAACCCTATTACATGGAAGCGGAATACATCCACGACTGCAGGTACCTCTGGGAATTGACACCTTGGAGAAAGCCGGGACCAAACGTCCACAAATACCCGATCACTTATTGCACGCACTCGCTGGGACCATTGCTCAGAATCATTGACGAAGAACTCAGGACCGTGACCTGCATCTCCACGGGAAGCCATGTTACCGATATCCCGCACGCCAACGACCTGAATGTCGCGATCTACCAGACCGATTCAGGCGTCATGATCAAGCAAATCGCAAGCTTCATCAACAATTGCACGACAGGTCATCACTCCTACAGAATCCACGGGACGGAAGGGTACTTCGAACACCTCTCCTCAAGAGGTGCAGAACCAGCCAAAACATGGTTCAGCTCAACAAAAATCCCCGAAATGAAGACACTGACGCCAATCTCAATCGGCTTCGCGCCAGGGGATTTTGACAGCGACATCAGGAACAATCCAAAATATACCTTCGGACATGGCGGCTCGGATGCCTATCTCTGGTATCTGTTCGTCAATGCACTCAAGAGGGGAGACAAAAAGGCGCCTATCGACCTGAAGGCGGGAATCGCAATGACGCTTCCCGGGCTCTTCGCACGGGAATCAGCGATGAAAGGCGGGGAGAAAGTCAACATTGTGTATCCATGGGATAAGGACTAAAAAAATGCAAAAAATCACTGCGAAAATCTACACCTCGTTTCTTGCGGCCTCCATCTTGTTGACAGCAAGCCTGGCGTATGCGCAGAACAAAACGGAGAAAACAAAAATGGTCGGACACAGAAACCAAATCGTCGCAACGGATTTCGTACCTGCTGACGGAATCACGGACGTAAGCGACGCCATACAAAAGCTTATCGACGACAATCCGAACAGGACGATCTACTTCCCGGACGGGACATACCTCCTCAAAAAGCCGATCCTCACCCCGGCTTCGCCGAAGAGAAGCGTCTCCTTGGTTCTCGACAACTACGCCGTGATCAAGGCGAGCGACGACTGGACCGGCGATGAAGCGCTCGTCAGGCTAGGGGCTTCACATCCCGCCAACGACATCAATACCATCGGCAGCGTCTATGGGCTTGAAGGTGGCATCATCGACGGCAGCGGCAAGGCAAAGGGGATTTCCATTGACGGCGGACGCGAGACGTTCATCCGCAACGTGTCGATCAAGCACGTCCAGGTCGGCATCCACATCAAGCGCGGCGCCAACAGCGGCTCCTCGGATTCGGACGTCCGCGACGTCAACATCGTCGGCAACAACAAAGCCGATTCAATCGGAGTGCTCCTTGACGGCTACGACAATACGCTCACGAACATGAGAATCGCCTCAGTCAACATCGGGATCCTCGTGAAATCCGGCGGCAACAGCCTCCGCAACCTGCATCCGCTCTACATTTTCAATTCGCAAAACAACTACGAAACCAGCTGCGGATTCGTTGACCTTTGCGGAAGCAACTGGTACAACTTCTGCTACAGCGACCAATTTTCAGTTGGTTTCAAGCTGAAGCCAGAAATCGTCAGCATCTTCAACAACTGCTTCTGTTATTGGTATTCTGGCAAAGTCCCCTTCCAAACCGCAATCAAATGCGATGGGAAGTTCAATTCGATCTTCACCGATTTCCGTGCGGGATTTAGCGGTGAAGTTACCGTTGTCAGGTCGCTGATCCTGGCGGAGCCGGGAGGACAGGGTTTCCTCCAGAACGTCGTGCTCGGCAGGCGAACCATGGGACCTGAAGACAAGACCAAGGAATATCTCCAAGGGCGTTTAATTCAATAAGGAGGCTACTGTGAGCAAGGAAAATTTGGCGATCAATGGTGGGAAACCCGTGCGTGAACGTCCGTTTCCCGCCAGGTTCATGTTGGACGAAGCGGAGAAGTCGGCGGTCATGGCCTTGTTTGACGCCGCCTTGAATTCGGGGAATGCTTTCGGATACAACGGGCCTCCCGAGCAGGAATACGAACGCAAGTTCGCGGAGTATCTTGGCGGCGGCTTTGCTGACGGAGTCAATTCCGGCACCAACGCTGTATTCGTTTCCCTCGCCGCCCTTGATTTGGAGCCCTTCAGCGAGGTAATCGTACCCCCGATCACCGATCCAGGCGGCGTCATGCCCGTCGTCTATATAGGTTGCGTCCCGGTCGTCGCCGACGCCGCGCCGGGTTCCTACAACACGTCAGCCGAGCAGATTGCCCCAT
>JAGVUR010000130.1 GCA_019136135.1 Verrucomicrobiota bacterium | reverse complement strand
CCGTACGACTGGGAGTTCCTCCAAGCGCTTGCCGTCACTCCGCAAATTCCAGGCCTGGATAGACTCAAATGCCTTGTGCTTGAATTCCACCTTGGCGCGACCGCTCCTGACCAAGTGGGGCAGCTTGCCCCAATCCAGAAGCAACTGACGCTCGTCTTCCGCAAACAGCATTCCCGAGTTGACCAAATCCGTCAGGTGATTCAGCAAGATCCGATTCGAATCCTCCAATGGCTTCCCGTCCAGCGAAGATGCCCACACCGTCGCATCCGTGTCGAGTATCTCCACCGTCAAGCGGCCGGTCTTGATCAACTCTCCAGCAGGGCCAAATCCACCAGCCGTGCGGCTCGTGTCCAAAACCATCAAGTCGCGCCTGGGAATCAAGGTCAACTGTTTGTCAACTGACTGCTGCACTATCGGCCTCTTGCTCATATCAGCCAGCGTATCAGAGGGGAACCAGCCCAATTTTCCAATCAATGAGGACAACCCGTCTATCGACTTGTTTCCAAACGGATCGTCGCTTTCGAACACGGCGCCGCTGCGAACCGCGCCGGCCTCCAAGGGGATCGTGATGTCGGGACTGTAGTTCGTCGATTTCCCCACAATCGAACCGACCTTTGCCATCGTGACGATTCCACTCCATGCCGGATACATGTTCTCGCTCGGCTTCTTCTTGCACGCCTCGGTATATCCTGGCGTATATGTGAACGCTATGGAGCGCGGGCTTGGCCCCATGTCTCCGCGCATGTATAGCATCAGCGAGGCGCGTTCCGCCACCTGGTTCAACGGGTCGCGGCACAGGTCGAAATAGTTCGTCACCGCCACATTGAACTCGCCCCAATTGCCGTGGGAATACGCAAAGCGCCACAAGCCACTCCAATCCTGGATCGCCCCCAGGCATCCCGTCAAAATCCCGCCAATCCCACGATACCGACCGGGTCCTGAATAGTTGTACTCCGTAATCGTAAAGGGCTTCCCGTACAAACGGGAAAACGCACTCCAGGCTCCCCCGATCGTACCGCGGCGAATGACGCTCTCGTTCGGACAACGAGACGGCAAGCTCCAACTCTTCACAGGAAAACTCGGATGGTCGACGTAAAAGTGATGGTCAACATAATCGTACTCGGAACGAATGTTTTGGATCCACGGGGCGTACCCGCCGTAATTCATATCCGTCAGCAATGCCTTGCAACCCAATTCCTCGCGGATAAAGCGACGCATCTCCAGGAACATCGAGTTGTACTTGTCCTCCGTAAACGCGATCACGTCCTTGTGCTCCCGCAACGTACGCTTGTTCTCCGGCGTCGGCTCAACGACTTCCGGATACGTCGGCGTTCCCCACGCTTCGTTTCGCTTCTCCCAAGTACCGTACTTGGCGATCAGCCATTCGTTCCATGCCTTTTGCCAAAGTTCCCCCATCTTTCCCTTTGACATCAAGGTGCCAATATTCGCCGTGCCCTCGTTGATCATCGAAATCATCGCCATGCACGGATCCTCGGCGTACGTCATCCCTGTATATGGATTCCGATGCGTCAGGAAATTCCTGGTAAACGCCTTCCAGTTGTCCATCGCCGGCTTGTGCACGGGGAGGTAGTATTTGAAGTCTCCCCAACTTCCGCCCACGTCCTCGCCATCGAACAATTCCTCCTTGAATTTGACGTTTCTGGACACATACATATCGGTCGTGCAGTAGATGCCGCGCTTCTTCAACTCGCTGAAGAAGTAGTCGAACATATCCATCCTGACTGGATCGAGATTGGTGGTGCAATTGGGTTCTTTCTTGATCAAGTCGTTTTCATGATGATGGAAACGCACGGAATTATAGCCGAGACGATGCAATCGTTCCGCCAGCTCCAGGCTTTGCGGCTTCGGATTCACCTGCCCATTGCCGACGAAGTTCACCCCGTAGAACCGCTGGGGCACGCCGGGCAATTTCTCGAACTCGAAGTGGTCGCCCCGCGCCTTCAGCCAACCGTGCTTGCCGGCAGGTGCGTCGGTAAAGCCCAACGTCGAAAAATCCAATGCGCTTCCGGCTTCGACGCCGAGCACGACCTCAAGGGGAACCCATTCCTCGTTTGCCTCAAGGCGAGTCTGCCGAGGGCGATGGAATGAGATCGGCGCACCTGGCGTAAACTCCACTTCGAACTCCGAGGTCATCCCCGGCGTCCAGACCTTGTCCCCCTCGCCTTCCGGGGCGATGCGGAAGTGAAATGTGTCACTCCAACGCCGGCTGTCCTGAAGCAAGACAGGAGTCGGCTTCTTGAAGCGAAACACCATCGGACCGAACTTGGTGCCAATCGTCAATCGCGACACGGGACGGGACGCCAAATGGAAGTTCTCAGGCAACGTGGCAGGGAACGGAACCGGCTCATCATCATCATACTGGAACGAATGCCCAATGAGATTCGCGGTGGGAAACTCAAATCCGAGGTACATCGTCACGACGCTCGCTTCCTTCGCGCAGGAAAAGCCGCAGCGGATAGACACCGTCTTTTCATCCACTTGCGATGGTTCCATCCGAACGGTGAAATCAACATCCTTCGTAGACGCCGATGAATGCGAAACAATCTCGCCGGCCATCATCCGCTCGATGTCGATTCGTCGGAAATCCCCGCCTCGCCAACCAGTCAAAAAGTAGTTTGGCTGAAATGTAAACACCAAGTCACCATCGTGCCTCACGCGACCGGAACCGTCATTCGTCACACGAAACTCAAACCCGTCGCAATGCGATGCTGCTCCAGCCATACCCATCACCATGATAAACACCATCCCCAATAGGTTCAATTTGACTTTCATCTTCGTTCCTTATGCTGTTGTTTTATTTATGCGGAAAATAAAACATACTTCATTAAGGTTGATTTATCAAGACTCGTCGTCAGGCTACCTAGTTTAAATTGTCATTGCCCTTGCAGTTGAAACCACATCCAAATGGCATTATGATAAAATGTCTTTCCAAATCCACAAATCACAACCCCAAGGAACCACGACCATGAAACGGACCCTGATGACCATGGCAACCTGCACAATCGCAACGCTCGGGCAAGCGCAACCAATCAACATCGGAAACAGAAGGGAAGTCTTCTGGGACAACTTCATCGTCGATCAGGACAAGACAACCGCAACCCTGACGCTCCACCACCCGCAATTCGCAGGAACCGTGCTCGTCCATGACGAACCCTATGAAGGCGATGGCTGCGACTACCACAACATACTCAAGGACGATGACAGATACCGCATGTACTACCTCGGCTGGGCCATGCCAAGCGCAAAGAAAACACCGCGGAACTTCACACCGCAAGGAATCAGGGTCTGCTACGCGGAATCAAAGGACGGAATCAACTGGACAAAGCCCAAGCTCGGCCTGAGGACATACAACGGAAACAAGGAAAACAATATCATCCTTGACTCGACAGACAATGGCTTCGACAACTTCATGGTCTTCAAGGACGAAAACCCAAACTGCAAACCAGAACACAGATACAAGGCAACAGCATATTCGAATAGACACGAACCAAAAGGACTATGGTGCTACGTCTCCCCGGACGGCATCAACTTCACACGAGGCTGGAACCTCTTCAAGCTGGAAAAAGGACAGGCCTTCGACTCGCTAAACGTCGCATTCTGGGATTCAAACACCAACCTCTACCACGCATACTTCAGAGGATTCCACAACGTCCAAAACGAACGGCTCGGAGACAAGAACGTCAGGGACATCAGGCACGCAACATCGACGGATTTTATCAATTGGACCGAAGCAAAGCTGCTTGATTTCGGAAAGGACGCCGAAGACTACCCACTCTACACAAACGTCATCGAACCATACCCAAGGGCACCGCACCTATTCGTTGGATTCCCAACACGATACGTCGAACGAAGCAAATGGTCCGACAGCTTTGACAAGCTTACCGGAGCGCAAGAACGAAAGGAACGAATGACCCTGCACCCAAGGTACGGACTCACCATCACAGACTGCATCTTCATTTCATCTCGAAATGGAGATAATTTCACCAGGTTCGACGAGGCATTCGTCAGACCAGGGCCGGAAAGGCAATTCAACTGGGTCTATGGCGATTGCTACCCAGCACGGGGACTCGTGCGAACCCCAGGCACAAGAGGGCACGATGACGAAATTTCGCTTTATATCTTCCATGGGCATTGGCACGATATTGCGACGGAACTCCAAAGATACACCCTTAGGATCGACGGATTCGCCTCATACCAGGCTACCTACAAGCCGCAAGCCCTAGTCACCAAGCCGCTCGTCTTCAGCGGCAATTCACTCACAATCAATTTCGCAACTTCAGCCAGGGGCTCGGCATTCGTCGAAATCTCAGACCTCGATGGAAACTCCATCAAATCCTCCGAAGTCTTCGGCGACTCCATCGACAGGCTCGTCGGCTTCACGGACGACCTTGCCCAATTCCAAAACAAGCCCGTCATCATCACATTCACCCTCTCCGACGCCAATCTCTACTCCTTCCAATTCAAGTAGTCCCAGTCCCATTAAAAAAGGACCGTCCCGGCAATCCGAGGCGGTCCTTGTTGCATTTACGTGCCTATCAGCGGCAATTTACTTGATTGCTTGCGCGCCATAGTCCTTTGAGGCTCCGAACAGCTTGTAGCAATCCTCCAGCGGGTAGCGATTGGCGTACATCGACACCTTCGTGGTGATTTTTCCGACCTTGTTCATGCCCATGGCTGCACGGAACACATTGGCGGGGGAATTCTCATCGTAGTCCGTCTTCTCGGAGTACGAGGCATTGAGGAATCCGGTCAGGTACGCCTCGTTGATGATGCCCTTGAATGCGGCGGGATCCTTGAGCGACACATTGTCCTCGACGCTTTCCATGCCATGGTAGTCAGCCATGTCTTCGAACTCATCGCTGTCAACCATCAGCATCATGATGTTGGGGCTCTTCGTCACGGTCACGTCAGCCTTCTTGTTGAGGAAGAACATGTTGTTGTCCAAGGACACGTTTTTCTTCTTGGGATCGCCCTTGTCGTTTCCGACGCCTGCAAAGACATTGAGTCCGAAAAGGTTGTGGTGGATATTCCCGACAACGTTGGTCATGCACCTGAATCCATAGCCCATGTCGCTGAGTTCATCGGTGCGGCTCCAGGTGAACAGGACGGTATTGTAGGCGAATTCGCAGTTGATCGTTCCGCTACCGGACGAGCAAGCGACTTCGCAGGCTTCCATGCGGTTGGCGACGAACACATTGTTCAGAATCTTCACTTCGCCCTTGAACTTATTGATTAGGACTGCGTAGTTGCCTGCATTGGACAAAACGCAGTTTTGGATGATGATGTCGCCTTCGAAGCGGTTTTGCGTTTCGGAGAAGATCGAGTAGGACTTTGCGGAAGCGAACTTGTCCTTCGATCCTTTGGCGGGTGGTTCCAGCCACATGCCGGTTTCAACGCCTTCGGGCTTGCCCTTGACATCGTGGTAGCTGTTCATGTAGGACTGGTCGATGATCAATCCATCGATCACCATGGCAGGTCCAGGTCCTGCGGGGAGCTTCAATGTAACGAGTCCGAGTCCCTTCGTGTCGTTCTTATCGTTCGCCGGCTGGATAAGGGTCGGGTTTTTGAGCACGTCACGCGAGGCAAAATCCGCCGTGTATCCTCCGATCAGGGTGACTGGCTTGTCGATAATGATTTCGCTTGCGCCCAAGGCTCCTGCGTAATTTCCGACCGCCAAGTGGATCGTATCGCCTGCCGCCGCTTGTTTCAGGGCATCGTGGATTGCCTTGAACGGAGCTTCCTTCGTCCCAGGCCCCTTCTTCTTGCCTGTCTCCTGGGAAACATAAAAATCCGCGCCGAACGTCGTGATTGCAAATGCCACAAGCAATAGAATGCTCAATACTTTTTTCATCGATTTCTCCCTTTTTTAGGTTTTACAAATACGTTGACCTGACTCGTTTCAGGTACGAGGAAGTAAATAATGTACTCGTTGCATGGTGGTTGTCAATAGAAAAACATCGTTTTGCCACCTGTATTTTCCAAGTAGATGTGATAAATTGAAAAAATATCGTTTTATATTAATTACCTTTTATATCAAATCGATCCGTCAAGAGCAACCCAAGGAGAAGCGACGATGGACAGACGGGATTTCCTCAAGTGCGCAGGAGCGGCGGCAACGATCGGCGCACTGGCAGCAAACACCGCATACGCACAGGAGAACAAGAAAATGAATGTGCCCGAAAGAAACAGAAACCCATACAAGGACGTTGATTGGAGCAAGGTTCATCAGATCCATACAACAACCCACGGCCATAGCACAAACCAGAGAATGTTGGACGCATACCTCAAAAGAGGATTCCAGTTCCTGACACTCTCAAACTACTATCCTTCGGCACCATACTGCCCAGCAAAAGACATGACCGTCAACTACTATCGAGTACACCACGACCACCCAGTGATGGTCAAGGGAAAACTGACAGACGGTCCCTTCGACTGGAACAAGATCCTCGAACCTTGGATTGACGAGGTCGATGAGCAGTACAGAAAATCGTATCCCTTCAAGGAAGGCGGACCGCTGTACAGCAACGTCCCGGATGATATCCTCGAAGCGCCAAACGCAGAGCACCACAGCTTCCCAGGCTCCAACGGGAACCTGCACCTCTGCGCACCGGGATCTTCGCTGGCAACTGGTACCTTCGACGCACGAAACTACTACAAGTCGCACTCGCACGGATACCACTTCGGGTCAGGACAGCCATGGAGAACCGCCGTTGACAGAATCATCGAAAAACTTATCTACCCCGACGGCGGAGGCATCACGATCAACCACCCCGCCTGGACAAAACTCGAGTACAAATTGATGCTCGATATCCTCGACTACGATCCACGTGTACTGGGAATCGAGGTCTATAACCAAGGCTCCGCAACAGCAACGCCGGAGATCGTCTGGAGCGAACCCTGGTGGGACCATGCACTCTCCACGGGACGGCAATGCTTTGGATTCTTCGTCCCGGACTGGGGATATACCAAGGGAGTCAACATCCTGCTCGCCAAGGAGAAAACCGTACACGAATGCCTGAAGGCTTATCGAGAAGGACGATGGTACGGAGCAATCATCGGATGCGGAAAACTCGTATTCAATCACGTCAACTTCGATGGAAATACACTTACGGCGGCAACAGACAAGCCAGCGAAATTCCAAGTCGTCACCAAGCAGGGAATCTCCTTGGAAACTACAGGCCTTTCAATGACCTTCAATATCCCCGAACAAGACAAGCAAAAGCTCGGATACGCAAGAATCAAGGCGTACGCGACCGACGGCTCAGAGGAAATCCTCTTCTCGCAACCCTTTATGCTCACCCCGGCGCCCAAAGTATAAAAATCGGCTCCACCAATTTGATGTACCACCAAAACAACAAGGTAACATTTCAACGATGCGAATTGTATCCAAGAGCGAATTCATCTATGAATTCAAACATTCGTTCATCCTGCTCCCTCTATTCGTGTCTCCACCGTTTTTCATTGCATTGTGCCTTGTCATTTTTGAGGAAATAGGTTTTATAAATGTGGCTTTTTTAGTTATATCAGCACTTGTGTTGCTGCTTGCTATTTTTTTCACGACTGAGTTTTCCAAGTGCAGGATTGATTTCGCCAACGGCATTATTAGGATCAAGCATTGGACTTTCTTTCGCCGGGAGAACATAGAGCTCCCAATAAAAACCAATATGTTTTTCCATGTAAAGTTGACCGATCACAATGCAAAGTTGGCCGATCACCATGCACAGATATTTCTTTCAGTTGGCGACGATGAAGCTTCCCAATACCCACTGCATCATGTAAGATATGGTGACAAAGCTTCCATTACCAAAATGAATAAAGTCACGGACAGGTTGAACGTGATTCTCAAGACTGGAAATGATGGCGAGCGCTACCCCCGTACGTGAAAGGGGCATGCGCCGCCATGGAACCGTAGAAAAAAAGCTCCGGATTCTAGACTAATCGATCACCCCGACTTCCTGCAATGCCTTTTTCAGGGCCGCCTTTTCGGCTTCATTGTACTCGAAAGACGGGAAGACACAAGGTCCGTACTTGAATCCCTGGAATTCCAGCGCCATCTTGACGGAACGGATCGCATTTCCGCGTCCATGCTCAAGAAGCACTGCGATGCCTCGATTGATTTTCGTCTGCATTGCCCGTGCGCCCTCAAAATCGCCTGCCTGGAAGAGTTCGTACAACTTGGCGAACCAGGCTGGCATCACATTGTAGGTGCTTCCGATTCCGCCGTCGGCTCCCATGGTCAATCCGCAGATCAGCGATTCATCGGGTCCATTGATCACATTGACGTTTCCGTTGTTCAATTGCTTGAGCTTCCAGAGTTCGTAGTAGTTTGCCCTGGTGTCCTTTGCCCCGATGATGTTTGGGACTTCCAGCAATCGCTTCATGAGACCGCACATGTCCATCGATGCAGTCTTTGGAATTGCGTAGATAAGGAATGGAAGCTTGGTTGCACCTGCCAATTTTGTGTAGTAGGCAACCATTTCGTTTTCGTTGTACCTGAAGTAGTAGTCTGGCGGGACAGCCGAGACTCCGTCTGCGCCGGCATCGGCCGCCTGCTTGGCGAGCCAGATCGCTTCCTTGGGTTCGATGGAACCGATATGGACGACAATCTTTCCACGCCCTGCATTCGCCTTGATGGCGGCCTCGACCATCTTTGCGCGCTCGGCTGCGGGCAACGCCACGCCTTCGCCGGTTCCGCCAGTCACGTAGAATCCCGACAATCCGCTGGCAAGAAGGTGCTCAATCAAGGGAGCCACGCTTTCAACTATCACCTGGCCATTCCCGTCAAGGGGAGTCGGCAGTGCTGCCATAGCGCCACGAAACAAAACCTTGTCCATCGTTTTCCTCCTTTGCTTCCAATTCATTGTGTTAAAGGATCACTGAAACGCAATCCGGCGAATATCGTCAATCCCTGTTGCTATCATCACCAGCCTGTCAAAACCAATTGCGACTCCTGCCGCACGTGGGATTCCCTCTTCCAGCGCAGCCATAAACGCCTCGTCCACGGGATAGACCTGCCGACCTTCCCGTCCCCTCAACTCCGCAGTAGCCTGGAAGCGGCGGCGTTGCTCAGCCACATCGACCAGCTCGGTGCATGCATTCCCCAGTTCCAATCCTGCGACATAGACTTCCCAGCGTTCGACCCTGTCCGGTCGCCCTGGGATCTCCTGGCTCAATCCGCTGCAGGCAAGCGGATATTCTGTCAGGAACGTCGGCTTCCCGTGCCCCAGGTTAGGTTCGACGCTTTCGCACAATCGCTCCTCGAATTCGCCTTGCTCGATCGCCTGGTCCAGGCTGATTCCCGCATACTTTTCAAAAGCCTCATCAACGGTAATCTGATCCCATTCCGCTCCGAAGTCAATGGTCTCGCCTCGGAATTCCACGCTCATCGTTCCACGTGCCGCTTGAATGCACGAACGGATAAGTTCTACCGCGTCAGCCTGAACGTCACGCCAACCGCCGCCAAGCCGATACCATTCCAGCATCTGGAACTCGGGCAAATGGCGACGCCCCAGCTCGCCATACCGAAAGCAAGGTCCCAATTGGTAGATCCGTTCGTACCCCGCAGCAAGCAGGCGCTTCATGTGCAACTCGGGAGACGTGCGCAACCAATGCGACCCGCTAGGTTCAGCGTCGATGTAATCCTCCAACGCAGGAGCAGGCAAGCGGACGGGCGACACAACCTCCATGAACCCGAGTCCATCGAAAAACTCCCTGGTCGCACGCATCAGCTTGGCACGGATCTCCATCGACTTGCGCATCGAACGCAACGACGCCGTCGATGCCGCGTCGCTTGTCGCCGAACCCGCCAAAACGTTCTCGGGACGCCGGGCAACGTAAATCACTGTGTAGGGAATCTTCTCAAGTTCAGGCAAATGCTCCTTCCAGCCACGGCTCCAGTACGGAGATGAATCGCAACGGCTGGCGTCAACACGAGGCTCAAGAACCCGGCACACCTGCATCCCACGCGAAATCAATTGCTCGGACAGCCACCCCACCCCGTAGGAACGGCTCTCGGCAACATCGCCGCCGCCAATGCGACGCTCCTCGCTCCCAACCCCATAATAGTCGCCAATCCAAATCCCCGCCTCGCCGTCCAGATCAAGCCATTCCCCGCGAGTCATTGGATGGCTCGTGCTCAAAACCAACCAACCGCCAGGACGAACGAAAGAGCACATCTGGGACAGCGCCGATTCAACGTCCTCGGCAAACGACAAGGCATGGCAGGAATGAACCAAATCGTACCCATGCGCCAAGCCAGCAGGCAATGAGGACATGTCGCCCTCAAGCAACTTGACCTGAACCCCCTCCCGCTTGCATAAGGATTCCGCCCAGGACAATTGCCTCGAAGAAATGTCAACACCCGTACAAACCGCACCCTGCTTCGCAAGGAAAATCGAATTTTGCGCCCCGCCGCACCCAAGCTCAAGGCATGTCATTCCCGGAACAATCTCGGGAAGAAGCTTCAGCTCGCTGTCGCCGGGCAACAGGGGACCGTAGTGGAAATCCTCCGTCGAAATCCTGGTCTCACGGGAGTATTTCGCGGAGATCGACTCCCAATACCTGACATTGGCACTGTCCTTGCTCTTGCCCATCCGTCAATCCTACGCCAAGACCGCCAAAGCCGTCTTCACATTGCCAAGGGGAGCCGATACCTGAACGCCGCTGACCCTGGAGCGTATCTTGGACAGCGTGTCACGGGCTATCTCAATGCCGATCGCCAGCTGCTCTTCCCTCGTATCGAACGACTTCATGCGGTCGATGATCCAATCCGGAACAACTACGCCGGGAACCTCGTTCTTCATGAACAACGCATTCCGAAGCGATGCCAACGGCCAAATCCCGGCGATTACCGACACCTCCAAGTCGGATATCGCATCCAGGAAGCGTTCCAGAGCAACAACATCGAACACAGGTTGCGTCGTCACAAAGTTCGCTCCCGCCTCAACCTTCTCCCGGAGACGGCGGATCTCGCGCTCGAAATCCAAGGCATTGGGATCCGCCCCGACTCCCATCACCGCCGCCGTTGGCGGATCGATCTTCTGCCCACCCAAGTCGATTCCCTGGTTCAGGTGTTTTTGCAGCGTGACCAATCCAATCGAATCCGTATCGAAGACTCCCGATGCAAAGCTGTAGTTTCCGAGTTTCGGGGGATCACCGGTAATGAACAATATATTGTTGACGTCCGCCGCCGCGCAACCAAGCAATTGAGCCTGCAAGCCGATGAAATTCATGTCGCGCGAGCAAACGTGGAGCACGGTTTCGATCCCTGCATTCTCCTGGATCTTCAGGCAGGTCACCAAGGGCGACAGTCGCGGGGAGGCCCGTGGTCCGTCAGGCACGTTGATCACATCGATTCCAGCCTCTTTGCAGACCTTCGCCTTTTCGATGATCGACTCAAGGTTCCAGCTTCTTGGCGGCTGAATCTCGATGGTGGTGATCCACTCGCCGGAAGCCAACTTGGCACCCAAGCGAGAACGCTCAGCCAAGGGACGCTCAGGAACCAACGACACGCCTTCCTTTTCCTCGGCAACCTTGATTTCAATGCGCTTCCGACCAAGAGGTTTAACCGTGTTCGCCAAGTCGCGGATATGGTCGGGCGACGTTCCGCAGCATCCGCCGATGGCACGGACACCCAGCGCCGCATAGCGAACTGCGTACGTGCTCATGTATTCGGGATCGCACAAGTACAACTGGCGGTTGTCCACAGACGTGGGGCTGCCGGCATTCGGCTGAACAATCACCGGAACGTCACAAATCTTTACTGCCTGTTCGACGATCTTCAGCATGGCGGAGGGACCAAGGCCGCAGTTGAAACCAACCGCGAAAGCCTGTGGCAAGCCGTCTTCGGCAAAAACCGCCCTGTGGACGATGTCCTCTTCAGGTGATGCACCGTCGGGCATCGAATGGGACAGCACAAAGGCAGTGTCCTCGGGGAAGGCTGACATTGCCTTCCTGGCCTCGAGAGCCGCCTCGCGGGAAGGCAACGTCTCGAACATCAAAAAGTCAACGCCTGCACGGAGCAACGATTCTGCCTGCCGCCGCAATATCTCCACGCGTTCTTCGCTGCTGGTTCCCTTCGTGCGCAACGGCCCCACAGATCCCGCGATCAGGATTTGGCGACCCCAGTCGCGACTGTCGCGGGCACGGCAGGCGACTCTGACGCCCGCCGCGTTGATCTCGTCCATCCTGGGGGACAAGCCATGCTGGGACAGGGACTGCTCGTTGGCGCCGTACGTATTCGTCGTCAGCACATCCGCCCCTGCGGCCAAGTATGCCTCATGGATCGACTCCACCAGGGCCGGATCCGAAACATTGACTTCGTCATAGCTCCTGTTCGTAAAAATATGCCGGCGATACAGCTCGGTGCCCATCGCACCATCGAATATTACCAATTGGTCATTGAAAAACCGCGTCAATTCATCTTTCTTCATCGATACCCCGCGTCATGCCTGAGTCCTGGTTCCAGCGCCCGCCAATCTCCTGTCTGCATCGGCGTCCGCAAATCGCGTAATATAACCTTCTTCCCCACCCCGTTCAAACATTCCATATTTAAAGAAAATCATCTCCTTAAACAACATTTTCGAACACTTGATTTTACATTTCAAAATAACATATTAATTTGTTCATTCCATTTTAAATTCCTACTATGACTAGGAGTCCATCGTGGCAAAGCAAGAGACCATCACTGTAGAATGTCCGAATTGCGGAGAAGAATGCAGGGTCAAACCAGCACCGGCAATCAAGCATGACGACGAAAAGACCCTCAAGAAACTCTTCGAGGGCACCCTGAACAAGTTCACATGCAAGAAATGCGGCATCCCATTCGCACTGACCAGGCCACTGGTTTACAAGGACTGGGAATCGGTGTTTATCGCCTACTACGTCGATCTGCCGGACAATGCAGACTTACAGACATTCGAACAGGAAATCGACGTTATGGCGACCGATGTCTTCCAGGCGGAGAACCTGCCGCGCCCAACAGTTAGATTGACGGTCACGCTTCCCGATTTCATCGAAAAGATCATCCTGCATCGCATGGGGCTGGACGATCGACTGATCGAATTCGCAAAACACCAGTTGTTCAAAAACCTGGGCGAAGACAAGCTCAACCCCTCCGAACATCGCTTGCTGATCGATTTCTCAAACAAGGACGAAGACAAACTGGCCTTCATCATCTACGACCGCGAAACGAACCAACCCATTTCGGCGCTGCATGTACCAAAAGCGGAATTCGACAGCCTGGCTAAGGAATTCACGGAAAACGAACAACTCCTTGCGGAGCTCGATACCTTGTTCCCATCCTGCTACGTCTCCGTCGAAAGATTATTCGGATAACACCAAATGGCAAAGAAAAATAGGCAACAACAGCAACGGCAAAAGCCGGAAGAACCCCTGGGCGACAACTGGACCACCCCCTTCCAAGACCTGAAGATCGCCTTCGAAGACCCGCCGCCACCGCCCCCACCGCCACCCAAACCTGTCCAGCAAGACCCCCCAAAGAAGGAACGGACAAAGGAAGAACTTGAACTCCTGGCCGCCTTCGGAGCGGACGACCCGGATTCCCCGGAACTCAACCGAAGCGACGGAACGCGAAAAGGACCGCAAGTCTCCATCCACAAGGAACGAAAAGGACGAGGTGGCAAAACCGTCACGCTCGTCAGGGGACTCCAGGCGCTCGGGGCACTCCAGCAAATGGAACTCCTGGACAACGTAAAAAAAGACCTGGGGACAGGAGGACGATTCGTTGACGGAATACTCGAACTCCAAGGCGATATCGGACAACGAGCCGCCGCATGGTTCGAAAAAAATAATTTCAAGATCAAAAACAGTTGACGGCAAACACTATGAGAACATCCTACCACAATCATTCAAAATGGAGTGACGGAATCGCCTCCATCGAACAAATGGCACTTGCCGCCAAAAACGCAAAACTTGACGAATTCGGTATTTCCGACCACTATATCGAAGCACCTTTCGACAACTCTGAAATCGCCGAATGGTGCCTGGACGTCAATCGAGTGGACGAATACGTGGAAGACGCGCTCGATGTAAAAAAACGCCTCGAGACAGATACGTTCAAGGTCAAGATCGGACTCGAAGTCGATTTCTTCCAGGAAAATGCGGACGAAGTCGCCAAGAAGCTCAAGAAGTACCCATTCGACTACCTTATCGGAGCAGTCCACTTCTCGGGCACGTTCCCGATCGATCTCTCTGCCGAATCCTGGAAACCTCTGGAACAGGAGAAGATCGACGAGATCTGGCGCATCTACTGGAAGAAGATCCGGCTCGCCGCCGCATCCGGCCACTACTCCTTTATAGCGCACTTGGATTTGCCCAAGAAATTCTTGTTCCTGCCGGAATACGACTACTCCGACGATGCCTTCCGCGCCCTCCGAGCGGCCAAGAAAGCAGACGTGGCAATCGAAATCAATACAGCCGGCTGGGCCAAGCCATGCAAGTCGCCCTACCCGGCCGCGAACATACTCGCCTACGCATGCGAAATCGGAGTTCCGGCGCTTGTTTCGGCAGATGCTCACGAGCCGGAGCATGTCGATAGATTCTACGACGAGGCGGAAGAGCGCCTCCGGCAGGCAGGATACCGGAAGACAGCATGCGTCTTTGACAAATTCGTTAGAACAATTCCATAAACCATATTCAAATTAACCATCAAAAAGGAGAATCATCGTGAAGGCTTTGCGCGTAGGACTAATCGGTTGCGGAGGACGTGGCTGGGGACATACCTGGGGATACCAGAACGCCGGAGAACAGGTCAAGCTCGTCGCTTGTGCGGATATCCATAAACCTGCGGCGCTTCGGTTCAAGGAACGCTTCGGATATAAGAAAGCCTATACCGACTACAAGGAAATGCTCGCCAAGGAAAAACTTGACGTGGTCTCAATCTGCCTCTGGCCCAAGCTCCACTGCGAAGCCGTGCTCGAATGCGCAAAGCTCCTCCACCCGCCAAAGCTGATCAACTCCGAAAAGCCAATGGCGCCTACGTTCGGAGAGGCCATCCAAATGGTCAATGCCTGCGACGACAGGGGAATCAAGCTGACCTTCTGCCACCAAAGACGATTCGGAATCACGTGGAACACAGCGAAAAAATTGCTGGACGAAGAGGCGATCGGTACCTTGACAAGAATGGAAATGAATACCGACAACCTGTTCGACTGGGGAACCCACTGGTTCGATATGATGAACTATTTCAACAATGACCTCCAGGCGGACTGGGTGCTGGGACAAATCGGTTGCGCGGCAGACATCAGCGTCTTCGGGGCAAGGGTCGAAACCGCAGGACTCTCCTACATCAAATGGCCCAACAACGTCACAGGCCTCATGACCACGGGACATGGAACGGCGGCGCCATACGAAATCAGGCTGATCGGTACCGAAGGCATGATCGACGTCTGGCACAACAAGGTCAAGATCCTCGCAAAGGGTAAAGCCTGGGAAGAAGTCAAGCTGGAAGGACCCAAGACGGACGATACCGTCCAGCATATCCTCGCAAGCCTCGACTGGGTCAACAAGGAAATCGAAACTCCCACCTCAGCAAGGCATGCGCTCGCGGCTACGGAACTGATCTTCGCAACGTACGAATCGGCACGTAAATCGAAACGGGTGATCCTCCCGCTGACCAATATCGAAGACTCGCCATTCCTGGACATGCTCGAAACAGGACAGCTCGTCTGCCCGGATTGGCCGACGTTCGTCGATGACGACCATGAAGACCAGGGATTCAAGCTCTTCTACAACGGCAAGAACACCCGTGGACTCAAGATGTCCTCGCGCGGAGCATGGACCTCAAAGGGCGGATTGCTCTCGTCAAACAAGGAAAATGCCTTCGTTTGGCTGGACAAAAACGTGGGCGATTTCCAACTCTCGTTCCTCAGAAGGCTCGATTGCAGAGCAGAATTCGGACTTGTATTTTGGGCAAACCCACAAAAGGGACCGAAGTCAGGAATTGAAATTGCCTTTGCGGACGACAGGATGGAGCCGGTTTCGCCCTACACAACAGGCGCCATTCGCGGTCTAGTCGCACCGCTTTGCAACCTAGGCGCCGGCTCCGGCTGGCAATCCGTGCAGGTTTCCTGCGTCAATGGGGAATTGGTCGTCATCGGAAACGGGCGTGAGATGCAGCGTTGCAACCTGAACGAGATTCCCGAACTCAAGGATCATCCTCGCGAAGGCGTTGTCGGATTCCTGCTCAGAAAGGAAAAAGTCGATTTGAAATCCATCATGATCAAGGCATAATGGTCGTTTAGGTCTCTCCTACACGATGCACATGTATCGCAAGAATCTTTCCAAAAGGGCTTTTTTAATCAAAAATCTTTGCCGACAGCTTGCAAATCCCCTTTCTTGGTGTACTTTAAAACATCTTTAAACTTGAACCAAACGTCGGGACGTAGCGCAGCCTGGTTAGCGCGTTTGTCTGGGGGACAAAAGGTCGCCCCGACCATCTTCTAATCAATTGCCCGTCAATGGCTTTCCCGTTGACGGGCTTTTTGTTTCTCGCAAACGGGCGAAATGATGTCAACGTCCGACACGTCTGACCCAGTCCGACCCCGTCCGACCCAGTCCGACCCGTCCGACCCGTCCGACCCGTCCGACACGTCCGACACGTCCGACCCCGTCCGACCCCGTCCGACCCGTCCGACCCCGTCCGACCCAGTCCCAAAACTTCCAATGCCGAACCCGGAAAGCATGTCACATGTATTTTGAGTACGAAATAGGTGATTTTTTGCGTTGCTTTCAGGGTGGTTTTTCGGCGAGAAAATCGATTTTTGCAGGAAAACATATCTCTTATAGCGGAATCTGGCGCATGGCCTCCCCCCGAACCCAAAGCCTTGGAAAGGCGACACATGAATCGGCGCCAACACTGTGAATCAAAAGCAAAGGCATTGGCTTAAGCGCCTTCATTTGCCTCAACATAGTCAAGCTGCGATGTTCGCACTGAACATTTGACCGCACTATTGATTTTCAGATTTCTCTGGCGATAATTCTCGCCAACTCGCATACCACCACTCCGTTTCAGAGAGGTGAAATGGATATGGAAACGCGACCTTTACAGCTGATTCACAATCTCGGAAATAAACTCCGCGACTTCACTAGACAATGGCATTTCTTGCTTTGAATGATTTTCCAGCATTTGCCGGATTCTTCCTTCTGTCAACTCAAATGGCAGATTGCCTTTTGAATATGAAGGGAAGAGATTGCTCTTGAACAGAGGAAGGTATTCCTCGGAATGAAGCGGGAGTCTCAAGTGACCAGCCTGACGGCAAACCTCCAGCCAACGGGTTAATTCGGTTTCGGTCAAATGGGTTGCCAGAAAATCCTCAAAATTCTGCCTGAAAAAACAAAAGTCAGGTATGCCGCTTGGTTTGCGTGAATAGCTAGTCCAGCAATCACGATCATTGCGTGCGTAGATGTCCCAGTCAACCCAGATGTGAATTGGTGTTCGCGGATTGTTCTTGCGGGTCTTTTTGTATGTTGCAACAACTTTGCCGTAGAATCCCGTCCCAACAGGAACTGGCTTAAGCGCAACTTTGATCTCCAACTCGCGGAATAGACGGTTCAGTTCCTGGATATAGGCCACTTCAGATTCGCCTTCGCAAACAAGGATATAGATTCTGTTCTGTGAAAATAACATTGGAACAACCCCTATCACAGATATGGAAACGGAATGCCAGAGAAACGCCCTTCCAGGTATTGCTTGCGAAAGTTGGTGACGTTCCGGACACCCTTGAAATCGGACAAGCGCTTCAGGACGGAGCCGCGCTTCAGGTTCTTGTTCACAATGCCGACTTCCGACACGCGGAGCAGTTCCCGATCCAGCAAGTCGGTGTTGTGTGCGCTGAAGATTAATTGTGCATTATTTTTATTGTATCTCCTATCCTTGAAAAGCCTGATGATTTCGGCTGCCAGCAGGGAATGCAATGAAGAGTCTATCTCGTCAATGACCAGCATCTTGCCAGTGTGCAAGGCTGCAAGGCAAATGCCCAGCAGACCGAAAGCGGCACGCGTTCCCATGGATTCATCGCTGAAATCAAACTCGACCTCTTCTCCTTTGTCGTCCTTATGATAGGTACGAATCGCTTCAGATGGATTATCAATGGCTGTCGCGCTGTCCGGACGGTATTCCATGCGCTGGATGCCCAGATCCAATTTACGCAGAAAGACATCTATTTTGGAAAACGCTCGCTGCACATCCTCCTGATCGCCGAGAGCCGCCATAAGTGCATTCAATCCTTCCTTGTTGGAGAACTGATTGTTCTCATGCACATCAAGCTCATCGTTCAACACCTTGTAAACAGCTGTCACAACAGGATTCAGTCCTGCGTAATTCAATGCAATGCGTGAAAGGATGCATCTCGTATGCCTGCCTTCCCTGTTCAGGCATTCCACGCGGTAGATATCCTGCAATCGGTCATTTCCATAGTATTTCTTCTGAAGACCAGACAGCATGACATCGGTCCTGTTTTGCTCATAGATGATTTTGCCTTCGCAAGTCAAGACCTCACGAAGAATCTCAGTTGCATCATATTCAATAGAATAGGAAAACATGCCTAGGTCAGATATGACACCGCACACTGACAATGCAGTCGTCTGCATGTCACGATGGAGTTTATTCGGCTTGTACAAATCGGGTGAATGCCCTCCGAGCAATTGCTTTAGGACAGACATTGCCTGAATTATGTTGGATTTCCCCGATGCATTTGCACCGAATAATCCAAGCACGGGAACAGCACGCTGCCCATTTAGCTCAAGGAATGGGAGAGTAGCCAGCTCCATGTAGCCATTGGGAGCTTTCGCTTCGCCGTAAGTCAGCGGCAAGTCCATTTCAATGATTGAACGAAAATTCTTTATGGTCAGTGAAATCAGCATATATCATCCAAAATATAAGTTTATTGCCTATTTTTATCTTAATATAAACCGATTTTTTGTTTATTCTAGGGATTTTCTTGATTTTTCTTAACAATTTACCCATTCCTTAGCTTATTGTAAAAATACAACCAGGAATTAGCTTAGGGATTGGCTCATTTTGATGCCCCTTTCGATGACTTTATTTTACACTACCTCAGTAGAGAACAGGTACAATCATGCATGACAGTCAAAAGCAAAGAAATCATCGGACCAGCGGATTCGGCATGAGGGTCGCATGGCTTTTTCTGCCATGCCTTTTCCTGATGCCTTGTATCTACGGCGACAGGGCGAATGAATGGCTGGAAAAGGCCCGCGGGGACGAGACTGCAGTTAGATACTACGGGCTGCTTCTCGACCAGGACGACCGCCCTGTGCCGGGAGCGAAGGTGGAGTACGAGATACATCGGGCCGCCCTGCGCATGCCGCTTGTGACGAAAGGGAGCGTCAAGACAGGGAAGGACGGGCGTTTCTCCATCCACGGCTTGCCCGCGTCCTTCATGGACATCCTGGACATCAAG
>JAGVUR010000057.1 GCA_019136135.1 Verrucomicrobiota bacterium | reverse complement strand
ATGAAGGGACGGACTTCTGCCACGGCAGCCAAAAGCGAATGGTAAACCTGGACTTTATCCGCCTCGCTTGCCAAAATGTTCCATGCTGTTCCGGTGAGTCCGGCTCCCAGGTACATGCATGCTTCCAGGCATGTTGTGTGTTCTGATTTGCGCAGGCGTTGGTAGTTGAAGGATTCGACTTCGGACTGGATGTTGGTGACGGAATCAGGCAACCAGGCGGCTTCGCAGCCAATCGACATTGCCTTGTCCGAAAATGCCTTCATGTGGTCTTCCGTGTAGGCACCGCCGCCAGGACGCCAGCGGACGGGCAAATCCGAGCCTGCAGAAAGTGCTTCGACCTGGTCGGCGTAGTCAGCACTGTCGCCAAGTCTCATTCCTGCGTCCATCGCGCCCATTTCGATGTTTGGATCGATGTCATGGATCGTTGTTGCGGCGAGTCGGAATAGGTTGCATAGGGAGCATCCGTTGTTGGCAAGGATTTGCTTTCGGACTTTCAGTCGTTCCTCAATGGTTCCTGTGTCTACGGCCTTCTTGAGTTGTTCGCGAGTGAAATTCCCGCCGAACTTTTGATTGAATTGAGCGAGGCAATGCTCGCAGAAACAGCCTCGTCCTGCCGGATGGTGCCCCGACCAGCGAATGTCGTCGTCAAGCCAAATGAAATCCGGCTTTGCCTTGGCGAGCATGGTAAACATGGGTATGAGGAAATCGTTTTTGAACTTGGGAACATTAGGGCAGAAGACCCCGCGTGCGATTGTTCCGTTGATGTCGGTGAAGTTTGTGAATCCATCGTGCAGGGTATGCGGGATATCTTCCTCATGATGTCCCATTGTGGAAAGCAAGTTGATTCCAGGCTTGAACCCCAATTTCCGAACTTGCTCGTAGCGTTTTGCCAGAAGTTTGTTGCATGTTTCCAACACCTCCAGGGTCAAAGGCGTATGCACAAGGCTCGAAAAGAAGGCAATGTCATCAAATCCTTTGCGATTTTTCTTGAGCGAAATGCACAGTTGATCGAACTCGTCATCTTCAAGCCAGATCGATGGCGTGACACGCAATGAAACATGGGCTTTTTTCATGATTTTGTTGAATTTTGGGTAGGAAGTTTAATCATAATTCATAATTCAGGGCGGGTCGGGCAACCCAGACAACAAGTGAAAGGCGATGGAGCGTCGTCATTGCCCTTTGCCGAGGCAATGCCCTGAAGGTGTGGCTGTTATTCGTACAGGAAAAGTGTTGTCGAGTGAGCAGGGATTTCGACGGTGAACGAGCGGATGTTGTCACCGATTAATTTCTTTTCGGGGTACATCATCGTGACTTTCGCCTTTTTGGGGAGGTTGATCGTCTGAGGACCCGGCTTGGCTGAGTGGATGGCGACGAAGGAGTTGTTTGCGTAGAGGGAAATGTCGTTGTCCTCATTGAAGATATGTACTTTTGCGGATTTGAGGATACGCCTGATTTCCTGCCTGGAAATGAATGCGGTTGTACAGAGGACGTTGTTGTTTTTTGCGGCGTATGTCACCAGTTCCCTGTCCTTGTGGTAGATTGTACCGAGAATTTTTGCCTGCTTGTCAACGATGTGGAAAATCGGTCCAAGCAAGCCATTGTGGATCGACCTCATTTTTTGGTCTGTATCCTTGACTGTCGTGATTGGTATTGCCTTTTCGTCAATCATCTCCAGGTCGAAACCAGTAAGTTTTTCGAAGCTTTCCAGGTAGGTTCCTTCTTCCGTCAGGTATCCGGGGGCAAATGTCCAGATGATGGTCTTGCCTTGCTTTTGGAGCTTTTCGACGACTGCCCGCTTTTGCGGCGTTACGTAGAACAGGTTCGAGAGGACATAGACCTTGTAGTCCTTCAGTTCTCCAGAAGCCAGGTCGTTGAATGAGGCGGAATCGAAGGGGATTCCCGCGTGGCCGAATTCCCTGACGAGGGCGCTTGTGACCGTGTCGCCCAAGGTTGACGGCATCGTGATGTTGGTGAACATTGCGCTTTCGTAGTCGCCGACGATGAGGACCTCTGATGCGGAGGTGTTGTCGACGTCAAGCTGGCGTATTGGCTGGAGTTTCTTGAAGTACTCTTCGAGGAAAGGTTGCGCGTACCATGCTGCACCGAAGTCGAAGTACCAGAATCCGCATCCCCATGCGAGCGTCTGGCAGAAGTCCCGCGCCAGGATTGCGAGGGTGTCGTTTTCGGTAAAAGCGTAGTGGCAGTAAGTACCTTCTGCTGTGTGCGGCTGGTTGTCGGCCTCCAGCAAGGCGAGTTTTCCCCGTCTTCTGTGGGCTTCCAGCAGGCATCTTGCGTATTGTGGTTCGCCGATGTTACGATATTGGGTTCCATAGATGTGTGGCGACGATTGAAAATCCACGTATTCCGAATCGAGTATGGCGTCGTTTTCCAGGTGCCATCCCTCGGCAGGGAAAGGCATTCCGAAGAAATAGCCGCAATAGTTTCCGACGAGCGCCCTGAAGTTGCATGCTTCCTTCGCTGCCTTGTTGCTGTTGAAGAGGCAATCCCTGACGTTGACATGCAGGCATCTGAGGAAATCGATCGTCTGGCTGTTCTTGGTTGGATGCCTCATGTTGCCGGCATCGGCCCTGATTCTTAGCTCCCGTCCTGGAACTTGTGCATTTTCGAATGTGACCTGGTTGTCATTCCAGGCTTTTCTAAGTTCGTCCAGGTTGCCGTTGTAGTTTTGCCTCAGCCAGTTTCTGAAGCTTTCCGTCATCGGCTTGCTGGTGTCGGGCATGTAGCTAAACATCCCGTAGTAGTGCCATTCGTGGTTGACGCCGTAGTCGTTTCGATAGGCGAAAACCCGCTTTGAATAGGGGGATTTTTCGATATATTCGACGATTCTCCTCGTTACGTCCGCGATGTCACGCCGCCATATTTTCGATGCATACGAGGGTGCCATGTAGTTTTTCGTGACCTCGAACACATGGATGTCAGGCTTGCCGTTTGCGTATCCAATGACTTCCTCTGGGTATTTTGCGACCCACCACCTGGGGACTCTATACGTGCTGATGCAGAACATGAAGTAGGCTTCGGGATCCATGTCCAAGGCGTCCCTGAAAAGCTTGTCGATCTCCTTGTAGTCGATCGATCCGTCTTCTTTCCAGACATTGAAGGGTTCGACTCCGAGTCCAAAGAGGTGGATATCCGCCTTTGCGAACGCCTTGACCTGCTCGGCGAACTTGTCGTGGTATGACGCCCAATGCTCGGTCGTGTTGTAGAGTATGGTCTCGTATCGTTTTCCGCCGATGTCAAACTGCGGCTTTCCTTTATGGTACACGATCTTGCATTGAGGCTTTGTTTCGGATTCCATTTTCTTGAGGAGTGCCTTGTGCCGTTCCTCGCGCTGTCGCGTCAGTTCTTCTTGAAGCTTGGTTTCTTCTGGAGTGAGCAGGGGCGACATGTCAATGTGTGCCATCCAGGGGTAGGTGAGGGCATAGGAATGGTTTCTCGCATTTGGCCAAGACGAGTCGTCGAATCCGACTTTTTGCCATCCGTCCTGCAGTATCCTTGATGTTTTCCATTGGTTTGTCGAGCAGATTTGGGTTGCCGTCCCGTCCTCATAGTTGAGTTCGAGCCTTGCGATGACTCCTCCGACGGAGGCAAGGTTTCGTCCGATGACGCTGAGGACATGCTTGCCTTCGGAGAGCAACTTGGTGCAATCGGCTCCTTCTACGCATCTGGACGTCGGGTGCCCGTGGTTGTTGAGGATCTGGGTCTCGTTGATATACGGATTTCCAGCGTCGTCCACCCAATAATGTATGGTTGCCTTGACCAGTCCCTTTTTGACCTCGAATTCCGTCCTGAAGAACCTGGGCTTGTCAATGCCCTCTGCAAAGGGCTCGGGGTAGCAAAGCCATTGTGCTGTTGACTTGATATAGACTGTCTCTGCGGTTGCGGCGATCGCCACAAGCAAGAGTACTCCCAGGTGTTTTGCGATGGTCTTCACGGTCGGCACCTCATTCTTGGTTTTGTGTCGATTCGGTAGTGCTGAAGCCGCGCACGATGTCCTTGTACTCCTCAATGGACATCATCGACGGCTTCCTGGCGGCGATCTTCTTGCCGGATTCGGCGTCTCCATAGAGGAGTTCGACCGCCATTCCTGCGAGGATCTTGGCGTTTTCGATGTATGCGAGTTCGGGGTTGTCGATGCCGTAGGAGATTCCATGTCCGGTACCTCGTGCTCCCTTGCATGTTCCGTGGATTGCCGGGATGATCTGCGAGACGTCGCCCATGTCGGTTGACCCCGTTGAGAATCCTTGTTTTTCCGCGACGGTCACCTCGGGTTGCAGCGAGTGGACCACGTCGCCGTAGATAGTCAGCAGGTCGGGGTCAGTGATCGTTGGCAGGTATCCGTGCATGGTTGTGATATCGACATGGCATCCCAGGGCCGAAGCGCATCCCTTGACGCATCGGTCGAATTTTGCGCTTAGGTTCTTGATTTTGTCCAGTGTTTCAGCTCTGAGTTGGTATTCGAGCGTTGCTGTATCCGGGATGATGTTGACTGTATCACCGCCGTTTGTCAGTATCCCGTGTGCCCTGATGTAGCTGTCTCCGGAGAATGTTTCTCGCAGAAGCGCGAGTCCATGGAGTGCGAGGTTTGCCGCTGACAGTGCGTTGTTTGATGCTTGCGGATATGCTGCGTGGGTGCTTGTTCCCTTGAAGGCAACGTGCTTCATCACGAATCCATTGTGTCCTGCCGCAGAGTATCCGCCGCCCACATGATTCATCATCGCGATGTCGATGTCGTCGAACACGCCTTCCAGGATCATCGAGGCTTTTCCTCCAAGCACCTTGATTTTCCCTTGCTTGATCAATTCGTTTCGCCATCCCAGCTCGATGCATTCTTCTGCGGGGCATGGTATGAAAGCGACTGTTCCAGCCAGTTCCTTTGCCGCCTTGGCATTGACGAGTCCGATTGCGGCTCCCAGCATTCCTGTGATATGCGCGTTGTGCCCGCAGGCGTGGACGGCTCCTGTTTCGGGGTCGCATTCCGGATGTGTTGGCAGCAACAGAGAATCCATTTCGCCGAGGATGGCGACCTTGGGACCCTGGCTGGCGCCAGGCAAGTCGGCTCGCATTCCCGTGATGGAGTAGTTCCCGGACACTTTCAGCCCGAGGTCTTCAAGGGTTTTCCTTGCCAGCTCGGATGTCTTGTATTCGCGGTATCCTGGCTCTGGATTCTTCCAGACTCTTTCTCCGATGGCAATGATCTTGTCTCGTTGTGCGTCGATCGCTTCGTAGACGGCTTTCAGCAATTGTTCCTTGGTTCTCATTGTGTTCTTGTAAGTGTTTGTTTATGGTTAGAATTCGAGTGCTATTCAGGGGGGGGGAATTTACACAGCATCCCACAAAAACAACAGGATTGAAACGCAAAAAAGTCTTTTGTCAGCTCATGGGTAGCCTTCGGCGTGTTTCCTCCACGATGTCCTTGTCGATATCCAGCAGATGGATTTCATCCTTGTCATGGTTGGCTTCCCAGGCAATGTCCCCCCAGGGGGTCGCCGCCAACGAATGGCCGTAGTAGGGGGCTGGCGCACCGATCCCCACGACCCAGGATTGGAATTCGACGGCTCGTGCCTGGAGCAGGAGCTTCCAATGGACCGGTCCGGTGATGGTGCTGAATGCGGATGGGCAGAGGAAGGCATCGCATCCCTGAAGGTCCTGGAAGACGTTGGAAAACCTTAGGTCGAAGCAAGTCGTCAGCCCAAGCCTGAGTCCTGAAAGCTCAAGGGATACGGGTTGCCTTCCGGGCTTGAAGAGCGTTGCCTCGTCAGGTCCACTTGCGGAAGGGGATGGCCATGGGAAGATATGGCGCTTGTGGTAGCATGCCAGGCAACTTCCCGTTGCATCGAGGACCAGGAAGTCGTTGTAGATGGCGTTGTTTTCAAGAGTTGGCAAACCTGCCACGGCGTACGCAAGCCCGTGGCTTTTGGCGATTGGTGCAAGGAGGCTGATCCATTCGCCTGCAGTCCGTGCATTGGCGACCATCGTCCGATTGTCCGCGCATAGGACTGCATATTCGGGGAAGACGACCAGCTCCGCATGGGGCAGGCGAGCCAAGACATCGGAGATCATGTCCAAATTTGCGGAAAGATCATTTGTTGACCTGACTTGTGCAATTCCCAACTTCATGGTTCCCTGCCGTATTTCATATGATTTTCACAGCCGTTTCATAGCTTTACATTCAAGGCATCATAAGCAAATATCATGAAATTATAAAGGAAATACTATGACTATTATAAGTCAGAATGCAAGCATGATACCGAATCATGATTCCCGAACAAGGTCGTGATTCGCAGCTTGTGTACCGGTGGTTACGGTGAATGGGGACAAAATTATGATTTGCATTCCTTTGATATCATGGGAAAGCGATATAGATTAGGAGATTGTTTTTTGTGTTTTGCATCGTTCGGCAAATTAATCAAAAAGGAGGTCGCGAGAACAAATGGGCAAGTACGATCCATCACGTTATCAGGTTGATTTGAATTCGATTCCACACATGGTTTCATCGATGTTGCCTGGTTCGCGCAGCCGCGAGTTGCACGGACGGGCTACCAAATGGTTCCGTGGGCTTTCAGGTCAGGTCAGGCTGTTCCCTGTCGCCTTTGAAAGTGGCCAGGGCTGCGTTGTCCGTGACGTTGACGGCAACGAATACCTGGATTTTTCCAGCGGCATTTACGTGACCACGCTGGGGCATTGCCATCCAAAAGTCGTGGAAGCCGTGCAGACCTACGCAGGAAAACTGATGAACATGCACGATTTCACGACGGAAATCAAGGTGCGCCTGCTTGAGAAGCTCCAGACGTTCATGCCGGGCGATTTCGGCGGATTCCAGTTCTACGACAGCGGCACGACAGCGGTCGAAGCCGGCTTGCGCACCTGCCGTGCCGCGACGGGAAAGCACGAGTTCATCAGCTGCTTCGCGGATTTCCACGGCAAGAGCGGACACGCCATCGGATTGGCAAGGATGACCAAGCTGAACGGACCGACCCGCGCCCCGGGATTCTACCTAGTTCCTAGACCCGATACCTATCGCCCGCTTTGGACTAGGGCCGACGGATCCCTGGACACCGAAAAATACCTGGAATTCTTCGACCAGTTCATCGCCGAATCCACCACGAAGCAAGTGGCGGCATTCGTGCTCGAACCCATACAAGGCTGGGCAGGCTCAATCATGCCACCCGATGATTTCTTCCCGAAACTCAAGAAATTCCTTGATGAACGCGATATTCTTCTGTTTGCTGACGAAGTCCTTACCGGCATGGGACGGACCGGCAAGGTCCTCTGCATGGAACACTACGGGGTCGTGCCGGACGTGGTCACCCTAGGCAAGGGCTTCGGCAATGGATTCCCCGTCACCGCCATGTGCGTGAGAAAGCCATACGCCGACGCCGTGGACAAGATCTCCGCCTCCACCAGCTACGGCGGCAACCCGATGGCCTGTGCGGCGGCGCTCGCCTGCATCGAAGTCATCGAGGAAGAAGACCTGTTGGCACACGCCATGCACCTTGGCGACCTGTTCGCCAAGAAAATGGCGGATTGGCCCAGCAAGTACCCGATCGTGGGAGATTGCAGGGTGAAGGGATGCCTGATGGGCGTCGAACTCGTCAAGGACAAGGCGACCAAGGAACCGTTCGCCGCCGCCGGCACGATGGTCTACCAAAAGGCGTTCGCCAAGGGGTTGGCGTGGGTTCCGGCAGGACATATCCTGCGCATGAGTCCGCCAATTGTGATGCCTGACGAAATGGCCATGAAGGGAATGGACATCATCGAGGAAGCCATCGCCGAAACGCAAAAGGAATTGGGCTGAAGATCATTTGACCGAACGCCCCGCTGCCAAGCGCCGGCGGGGCGGACGCATCATGGCGGTCATCCCTTCAACAGGTAGAGCGCCAGGGCGGCGGCAACCGACGCGTTGAGCGAATTGACCCTTCCATGCTGGGGAATGGCGGCGACATGGTCGGCCATGTTCAAGATGAACTGGGATACACCGGCATTTTCGCCGCCGACAACTAGGAGAACCTTGTCCCCCAACTCCCCGCGCAAGCCTTCAAGGTCGGATTTTCCGGAGCCGTCCAGCGCCACGATGACGTATCCGTTCTCCCTGGCGATCTTGCAATATTGGTTTGCAGAGCAATTGACTGCCACGTTCAGATGCTCGCAGGCACCGGCAGAAGCCTTGACGACGGAAGGCAGGATGAGCGGCGCTCCCCGGCGCGGCAAGAGTACGTTTTTCCATCCGAAGCATTCTGCGGTTCGCATAATGGCTCCTACGTTGTGTGGGTCTTCGATGGAATCCAGGAGGATCAGCTTGGATTCGCCGAGCATATCTGCGAAGGGCGTGAATTCAAAGGGTTCGGCTTCGAGCACTGCACCTTGGTGTTCCCTGGTTTGCGCCAACTCGAAGAGCTTCATCTTGTCAACCCATTCAATTTGGATGTTTTTCGTCGAGAGGTATTGCGAGAGTTTTTTGAGTCTTGGGTTGTTGAGTCCATCCTTGTTAAGGAACGCCCTGTGGATGGTGCGTCGATTGGCCCTGACCGCTTCGAAGATTGGGTTTATGCCATAAAGAAACATAGTTTTCGCCTAGTGTTGTAGTTTTTAGTTTGCAGAAAGTCATAACATAAGCCAAAATGAATCAAAAGCTATTTGTGCGTTGTGGAAGAAAGGATGTTCAGTTCATGTGAAACCAGTGAAGAAACGTATGTGACCAGCCAATTGGTGACGTACATCGGCAACAAGCGCCAGCTCCTTGATTTCATAGGAAAGGGAGTAGACTTGGTCAAGGCATCCCTGGGACGGGAAAAACTTGTCACATTCGACGTGTTTTCCGGCTCTGGCGTTGTCTCAAGATACCTGAAGCGAACCTCGTCATGCCTGTATGCCAACGACCTGGAACCCTATTGCCAAATCCTGAACGAATGCTACCTCGCCAATGCCAGCGAAATCGACCTTCTCGAACTCCACGCGCTCCATCACGAATACCAAGAACGCGTCTTCGGCAACCTCCGGGATGGATTGATCAGGGAATTGTACTCGCCCAAGGACGAGCATAACATCAAGCCCGGGGAACGTGTCTTCTATACAGTAAGAAATGCAAGGATCATCGATACGGCTCGCCAGGAAATCGACCTGCTTCCGCTGGACATGCGCCGATTCTTCCTGGGTCCGTTGCTGCATGGTGCAAGCGTCCATGTCAATACCGGAGGCGTATTCAAGGGATTCTACAAGAACTATGACGGAATCGGACAATTCGGAGGACATGGCAGGAACGCATTGGGGCGAATCTGCGCCGACATCAAACTTCCATTGCCCCTGTTCTCGCAGTTCGAGTGCGACTACCGGGTGTTGAGGATGGATGCCATAGAGGCCGCACAGCAAGTGGGAGAAGTGGATCTCGCATACCTGGATCCGCCCTACAACCAACACCCCTACGGTTCCAACTATTTCATGCTCAACCTCATCCTCGAGTACAAAAGACCAGAAAAAATCTCGAAGGTCGCAGGAATCCCGCCAAACTGGAACCATTCCGATTGCAACGTAAAGCAAAAGGCACGGGACTACCTGGAACGACTGATCGATGAGCTGGAGGCTAAATTCATCCTGATCTCATATAATTCAGAAGGTTTTGTCAAGTACGACGAATTCCTAGAACTACTGGAAAAATTCGGCGATGTCACTTCCTTGGAGACCAGGTACAACACCTATCGGGCAAGTCGTAACCTCAACGCCCGGAACAAGCATGTCAAGGAATTCCTCTTCCTGCTAAAAAAACATAATCGGGCGTGATGGATCGTCTGAGGATTTTGGACTGGGACGAGTCTGACGAGTCTGACGGGGTCTGACGGGGTCCGACGGGGTCTGACGGGGTCTGACGGGGTCTGACGGGGTCTGACGGGGTCTGACGGGGTCTGACGGGCCTGACGTTTTCTCCCGTAAAACCGCTCTGGAACCAAGCCAAAAATCACCAGTTTCGTACTCAAACGGCATGTGACATGCCTCTTGAATACGGATGTGTGGAATACTGAGGTTTTGTAGGGTAGAGCAACGGCGTTTGGGCGGGCTTTACAGTAGGGGAATCGTTATTCTTCCAGGGTTACTGCGACAAGTGCAGGGACGCTTCCCGTCAGTCCTGACTTCACGTCAAGGCTTATGATTTCCTCGTCTGGTCTTGGGTTGGTCCACTTGAAGCATTGCATGTTGACCACGCCTCGTGCCATGTTTGGCTTTTCGACGGCGATTTTCGCATTTGGCAAGGGCCGTGAACCCCACCAGCCCCAGATGTTGTCACCAGCAACGCATGGGATTTCGACGGTTTTTCCGTCGGCGTAATGGATTACGTATATCATCACGACGCCTCCCGTATCCCATCCCTTTGTGTGCAGGAAGTAGATGTTGCGCGCTTTGCCTCCAATCGGGATTCCCAACGATTCCTTGGGGAAATAATCCCTGGGATGTCCGAACAGGACGATGGCGCTTTTGCCGTTGTTTGTCGCCGGGTCGATGATGTCGAAGGGGACTCCGGCGAGGATTTGCCTTCCCAATGGCATGTTGGCGAAGTCGTTTCCTCCCTGGTCGAACCAACCGCCCTTTTTGTCACCTGCAATGTCGTCTGAGAACCCCACCAGGGCATGATTTCGCAGGTTCACGAATCGGCATTTGGCGTGATTGACGTCTCGATAGATCCTCGCTTCCTCGTGGGCTTTCTGGCGTTCCTTGTCGACTGCCCAAAATGCCGCCACTTCTGGATCTTCCTGAGCCTTTATACCTAGCCAGGCGGCGCGACGATTCAGACCGTCGACTGTGGTGGCTTCGCCATCGCACTTTCGTTTCAGCATCAGCAGCACTCGTTCCTGCGAGGGGAGCAGCAACTGGAAACCGCCTGCCAGATCGTTGGCGCTCCAACCGCGTTCGGTTCCGCGTAGAATCAGTTCCTTCCTAGTCACGTCCATCAGTTCAAAGGTGCCTTTGTCCTCGAAGAACATCTGGACATTGACCAGTCTTGTGCGCAACTCGCCCATGGCGACTGCCAGGACCAGCTTGAACTCGCCCCTGTCGATCACCTGGATGTCGGATTTCACCAGATTGCCCAATCCATCGGCAGCCGTCAATTTCCCGTGGCGTCTTGTACCCGCGTCTTCCAAAGCCTTGACAAGCTCCTTTGCGGAAGAGTTGTGGTCATCGTTTGGCAATCGCAAGGCTGCGGCATCCAGCGCGGGCAGCGTTGCCTTTCCGTACTCGTCAAATCCGAATGCTTCCTTGTCTGCGATCACCTTGCCGCCCCGAGAGATAAACTTGTTCAGTTTTTCCACGACATCGCTTGTTTCGTAGTGGGCGCAAGGCACGACGATGCACGTCATGGACGGATCTTTCAGCGTCGCCTCCAGTTTGTCGTCGAACAGGATTTTCAGCGGGAAGTTGGCATGCAGTATTGCCTCGTACCATGCCATGATGCGTTCGCGGTACTTGAAGCGATGGAACGGCATCATCCTGATCGTCGCATAGGAGATGTAGACTCCCACAGTTGCTGGTTTTACCCGTGGGAACGGGAGCACTTGTTCGGCAAAGGGTTCCAGTTCCTCGCGGAAGACCTTGAAGGCATCGAGTTCCGATGGCGGCCAGTTCCATGGATTCAGCATTGAGCTTGATTTGTAGGAGGGCGTTTCCACGACGGCTCTGGCCTCTTCCAGGGTTCGCCATTCCCAGGCGCGTTTGTCCCAGCTGTAGGTCATGTTTCCGGAAACTCCGTGGAACAGCTCCATCCATAACGAGGTTATCATATCGGCCTTCTTGCTGTTGACGCGTTTGCCATGGGCTGTTCTTGTGCAGTAGTGTTCATTGTTCATCACGGGTTTGTTTCCCTCGGCCAGCGCGGCGAAGAAGTCGCAATTGAGCCAATGTTCGGAACCTGTTCCCGAGACGACGACTTCTTCCATCTCGCTGCGGCTTTCCTGCTTTGTTCCGAAGCCATATCTCCAGCCGCCTTCCATGCCCAGCGCGTCCATTGCCTTGGCGACTTCGCGGTAGTCCATCCAGCCGCGCAACGGAGGAACGCCATGGGATTGCTCGCAAAAATACACGTCGCTTCGCCGATCCACTTCGCGAATCACATCGGCATACTTGCGCAGGATATCACCATATCGCTTCGAGATGAATTTGCACCAGTCCACCCAGACGCCGCGGTATTGCTGGAAGTTGCCAATCTTCGCAACTTCGCCGAATCCCGAGAACAACGTTCCCCAGACCTGGTTTGCTTCCTGTATTGTTCCGTACTTCGACTTCATCTGCCGTGCGAACTCTGCTCCGTTGAAGGCGCATTGGCAGTTGTACGACGATTCGTTGAACAGTTCGTAGAGGAAGATGTTGGCGCCTTTCTGCAGTGCGTCCTTTGTTCCGCCGACCATGAAGTCTCGGTAGTACTTGTCGCCCTCCGGATGTTCAGGGCAAAACGGGATGAACGAGTGCCATTCTCCATTGCGCTGAGCCAGGTCGCGTGCCTTCAGGTTGTCCGTGGCCGCGAGGATGTCCTTGAACCCGAATGCGAAGTCCATGGTCAGAGGCATTCCCTCGAAGTCCGCGAAATACCGCTTGGATGCTTCTTCGGTCTCCTTCCAGTCGGCTTCCATCGGGAGTCCGTACATCGCCTGACCCGGGAAGGCATGCGACGACGATATGTGGGCGGTGTTGAACCCAACCACATCGAAGACGCGTTTCGAAGGCGGTTCTTTGTAGGCGATATGCTCGATGTTCAGAGGATTTGCCCCTGGATTCCAATTTGTTTCCGTGCGTCCATAGACCCATGGTCCCACATAGAAGATCGGTTTCCCGTCCATAAACCAAGTTCCGTTCTTGATTGTCGGGCGTGGGCGCGGATCGTCGGTCACGGACCATGGGCGTCTATAGGACTCGCGGTAGTTTTCCAGCTCTTCGGAATGATGCCATCCTGCGGAGCGTGTTTCGACATCGCTGACGACGCACAGGTCTTTGACCCAGAGCGGTCCCGGCGACACGTCGTTTCGGAACTGGATTGAAACCGAACTGATTCGATTTGCGGGTTTTCCCTTGCACCAGGTCGCCAACGGCATTTCGTATCTGAATCCGCCTTCTGCTTGCACGGGATCCGGCGCGATTTCGTACTTGGCACCTGTCTCGTTGGCGCCTACCGCCACTTGGATTGGAAGATTTCGGGTCAACGTGAATTGCAACTTGAGCGCTTCCAACGGGATGTGGCCGCAGTCGAAACTCCTGTCCAGCGTCTTGGTTTCGAAGGTCAAGCCGCCGTACGCCTTTATCGGCTTTTCGACTTCCAATCGCACCTCGGGGATTGTATCGATCGGTTTTACCAGCTTGAACCCGCCCCATTGCCTGAAACGCCACAAGGGAGGCAGGGGATCGATGAACGAAATCACTTCCCCACCGGCGGGGACGGCGACAGGATCCTTAAGCCCACTGACGGGAACGACTTGAACCTCGGCGATCACATCCGCAGCTGGATCGATTTCCTCGGGATCCGTGGTCAACCACATGTCGTCAAAGTACGCTTCGCCGCGATTATGGAATCCAGAGGCACAATGGATGAAGGCGACTGCCAGTTTGCAATTCTCGGGAACCATGCATTTAGCCTGGAAGCGTTTCCAGTCCGTCTCCGTGGCGCTGTTCACCCAGGCTGCGTCTCCGCCACGTGTTCCGTCAGCCATTTCCAAATAGATTCCCAGGCCTACGCAGCGGGCAGGTTGGGAACTCACCTGCTTGATCCAACCGCCAAAACGCAATAGCTTTCCGCGAGCCGCAGCCAATTCCTCGCGGGACAAGCCATAGCCAAGGGAATGGTTCAGCAACCCGGAATCGTCGTCCTTCAGATGCAACGAGGCATTTCCCGAATGCGCCACTCCCTTTGCCTGCTCGAATATGGCAAAAGCCTCACGGCCGCCTTTCGGATAGCGCCAACGCCAAGCAGTCGGCGAAGGATGCTTTTCGCCCCAAGACTCGAATCCATTGTTCTCAAACAGATTCCCGCCAAACAACAATACATTGGACAAAATGAAAAAGCTTAAAAAAAAGCGCATGGGGACTCCAACTTGATCTCTAGAGGGACAAAAAACATAATAACATCGTTATAATGATTTATTTACCCTTTATTTGCGGATAGTCAAATTCACGTTGGGAGATTTTAGTGTGGGGCAGGCTAACAGGAAAAATCTGTCACATTCTTTACATTCTAATTCATTAACAATTTTGTCCGACTTGCAAAAAGAGCTTCAGTGATGTACATTCATTAGATTTAGTTCATATATTGTAAAATTGTCTTCATGCGAGCAGTTTTGAAGGCAGCTAACAATCAAGAGCAACACATTGGAGAATTATCGATGAACATTGACTGGTCCAAGCTAGGTTTTGCGTATATGCAGACACGCAGCCACATTCGCTACACGTGGAAGAATGGTTCTTGGGATCGTGGCGAATTGGTTACCGAGCCGTATTTCAACATCCACATTGCTGCGACGGCATTGCACTATGGCCAGACTGCGTTCGAAGGTTTGAAGGTCTATCGTTGCAAGGATGGCGTTGTTCGTGCGTTTCGTCCCGAGATGAACGCCCGACGCATTTCGGCGAGCGCCCGCCGAAGCTGCATGGCCGAGATTCCCGAGGAGTTGTTCCTTGATGGACTCCGTCGCGTTGTCAAGGACAACCTGGATTATCTTCCTCCCTATGGAACAGGTGCGACGATGTACGTTCGTCCATTGTTGTTCGGCAGCGGCGCCCAGATTGGCGTGAACGCTGCAAACGAGTACACGTTCATCATCATGGTGATGCCAGTCGGCGCCTACTACAAGGGCGGCTTGAACCCCGTCCGTGCGATTATTCTTGACGACTTCGACCGTGCGGCACCCAACGGGACTGGCGCATCAAAGCTTGGTGGCAACTACGGCGCCGCCCTGTTGCCGCACAAGATCGCCAATGAAAAGGGATTCTCCGTTGACCTCTACCTGGATGCTGCGGAGCACAAGTACATTGACGAGTTCGGCACCTCGAACTTCCTCGCCATTGACAAGAAGGGCGCATACGTGACTCCCAAGTCCAAATCCGTGTTGCCCAGCGTGACGAACGACGGCTTGATGAAGTTGGCGGCCCATTTGGGCATGCCGGTGGAATGGCGTCCGATTTTGTTTGAGGAGATCGCTGACTTTGCTGAAATCGCGGCTTGCGGAACGGCGGTCGTGATTACCCCTGTCAACGAGATCGTACGTGGCAACCAGGTGATCAAGGTCGGTCCGCGCGAAGGTGCCGGTCCGGTGCTGCAGAAGTTGTATGACAATTACACTGCGATCCAGTGGGGCGAGGCTCCCGATCCATTTGGCTGGACAGTCGAGCTTTAAGAGGCCATCCAAAATTCAGTTTGCATATCGTGGTGGGCTTCGGGGTTCTCCGGCGGGCGGAAAAACCGTCGGGGAACTTCCAATAAACTGGGTGGTTGGAGCGTTTTATAGATTGATTATATTTATTGAAGGAAAAATAGGAGACGACGATGGCTATGAGCAACTTAGAAAGTATCGAACGCCTGGAAGCGTTGTCCGTATGCAGTGGACTTGATCGCAGCGAGAAGAGCGACTGGGATTTGGTTCAGTTGATGTGCGAAGGCGACGGCGATGCCTTCGTCGAGATTGTGACCCGCTACGAGACGAAGCTGATAGCGTATGCCTATCGTTACGTTGGAACTCTTGACATTGCCAAGGACATTTGTCAGGAAGTGTTTTTGAAGTTGATAGCGAAACCCCCGCGTTCATTGCAGAACAACAACCTTGGTCCTTGGCTGTTCCGTGTTTCCCATAATTTGGCGATTGACATCATTCGTCGCAGGAAATTCGAGATTACTGGCGAGGTCTTGCCAGAGGCCGAGACAGGTCATCGCACTCCGTTGGTGTCGTTGTCACACAAGAATGACATTGAGATGCTGCGTGGCATGATTGCTGATTTGCCTGAGGATTTCCGTCAAGTTGTTGAATTGCGGATCTATGGCGAGATGGCCTTCAAGGATATCGCCGAGACATTGGGTATTCCTCAGGGTACTGCTTTGTGGCGCATGCATGAAGCCATCAAGCAGTTGCGGTCTATGTGGAGAAAGTATGAATCGTAATTGCGAACATCTTCGGACACGTGCGATGTCGCACGGCGAGGACAGTGAGGACTATTCGGCATGGGTTCGCCATTGCCGCCGTTGTCCTGACTGTCAGTCCGAGCTGTTCATCTTGGAGGCTTTGCGCGAGGACGCCGAGGGCAAGCGTGTTCACTTGCCCCGTGAGAGCGTCGCAAAGCTTTCTGCCATTGCCCAGGCTCGATATGGTGGTCGCCGCCGCCGTCGTCCCTTGCGTTTGCTGTGGGGATTCACCTGGAAGGTTAGTGCCTTGGCGGCGATGGTTGTGTTTTTGCTTCATGTTGTCCCAATGGATTTCGGTCATGCTCCTGTTGCTCCTGTCGCTCCGCGTGAATCTGCGTCGCCGTCATTGGCACGAGTTGTTGAATCCGAGTTTACTGGTTTGGGCGCAATGGAATCCGAAGTTGTCGCCTTGAGTCCTGGTGAATACAGTTACCAGCATCGTTTGGCGGCATCTCAGGGGTCAGATTCGGGACTCACGCCGTCGCGTCAGCGTCCAGCGTCAGAGGATGGAAGAGTTGATCGATTGTGATTTGCGTGGCTATTGATAGAGTTTCAATCGCCTTTGCTTGAATTGGGTTGATCGCCGCAAGGCGATTTTTTTTTGTCGCGAGGCTTCTTGGTTGTGGCTATGTTTCAGGAGAGTTTTGATGTCATCGTCGTTGGGGCCGGTCACGGCGGGTGCGAGGCTGCGCTTATGGCCGCAAAAATAGGCGCGTCCACGTTGCTGGTGACCTTGAACAACGACCACATCGCCCAAATGTCGTGCAATCCGGCGATCGGCGGCGTCGCAAAGGGACAAGTTGTCCGTGAAATCGATGCGCTTGGCGGCGAAATGGCAGTGAACACGGATGCCACCACCATCCAATTCAGAATGCTGAACGACTCCAAGGGAGCGGCGGCGAAATCCCCACGTGTGCAATGCGACAAGGTGCTCTACCAGCACCGAATGAAACTGGTCTTGGAAAAGCACGAAAACTTGTACTTGCACCAGGGCGAAGTGACGGGCGTCATTGTGGAGAATGGGAAGATCGTTGGAATCCGGACGGGATTTGGCGATTGCTGGGGATGCAAAGCCCTTGTGCTGTCAACGGGGACGTTTTTGCGTGGCAAGTTGCATTTTGGCTTGGACTCAAGGGTTGGCGGCCGTTGCGGCGATCCAGCTTCGATTGCCTTTGCCGATTCGCTGCGCGACGACTTGGGGCTTGAGATGGGGCGTTTGAAGACGGGGACTCCGGTCCGGGTTTTGGGGCGTACGATTGATTTCCAGTCCATGGAGCGCCAGGAAACGGATGCGAACCATCGCAGGTTCTCGTTTCGTGAAGAGATTCCGCATTTGTCTGTGTTCTCCGACTTTACGCTGAAGCATCGTCCTTGTTACTTGACCTATACGAACCAGTCGACAGCGGATGTTGTTCGTGAGAACCTATCTCGTTCCCCGATGTATTCTGGCCGGATCGAGGGAATCGGCGCTCGGTATTGCCCCTCCTTCGAGGACAAGGTTGTTCGATTTTCGGAACGCACTCGACACCATGTCTACTTGGAGCCGGAAGGGAATTCGACTGACGAATATTACCTGAACGGGATATCCACGTCGCTGCCCGTCGACGTACAGTGGAAGATGATTCGTTCGTTGCCTGGGTTGGAGCGTGCCTTCATCAGCCGTTATGCCTATGCAATTGAATACGACTTCGTCTATCCTCATCAACTGGATTCGTCCTTGTGCGTTCGCCGTTGGCCGAATTTGTTTTTGGCGGGTCAGATCAACGGGACGAGCGGTTACGAGGAGGCTGCCGCACAGGGGTTGGTTGCCGGTTTGAATGCAGCTCGGCAGGCTGGAAACCTGGGTCCTCCAATGATTTTGGGGCGTGAAACATCGTACATCGGCGTCATGATTGACGACTTGGTGACGAAGGAGATTGTCGAACCCTATCGTTTGTTCACGTCTCGTGCGGAGTATCGTCTTTCGTTGCGTCAAGACAACGCCGACCGTCGCCTGAGTGAAATCGGTTATTCATTTGGCTGTGTCAGCGAGCGTGAGATTTCCCGTGTTAGGAAGCTGGAGTCGGACTTAGTTGCCGCAAAGCACGAGTTGTCAAAGATTCGTTTTGATGGTCGTTCTGTCTTGGAATTGCTGTCCCACCCTGATTTTGAGTACCAGTCTTTGGGTAATCAGTTGCCCGTGTATTCGGATCGGATCTGGGAGCAGCTTGTCATCGAGGCTCGTTACGCAGGCTACATATCTCACCAGGAGCAGCAGGTCAAGACGATGCGCAAGCTGGAGTCCTGCAAGATACCTGCGGATTTTGACTACAACCTTGAGGGGTTGAGTGCCGAGGCGCGAATCAAGCTTGAGAAGCGGCGTCCGTCAACTCTTGGCCAGGCATCGCGGATTGACGGTGTCACGCCAGCTGAGATTTCCGTTTTGCAAGTCCATTTGCGTCGCTGACCTAGTCCCCATCAGCACGTTTTCAGTAACAAATGAAGTGATGGTTTCAGTGCTGCGGTGATTGGTTGTCTGTCTAGTAAATAATTGCCTTGGCAAAAGTCCCACTCTTCCTTCGCTAATGAATTCACAGGTTTAAGTACGGACACCTGGGGTGCTCGTACTCAGGCGATTTCACAGGTCAAGTGGCTGAAAATGGCGCATTCTTAGCCCATCTTTCTCACCTTGATTTTTTTGAGAAAAGTTTTCCTACCTGAGGTCGGTGCTCGCCACATTGGCTTTGTACTTAAAGTTGGACGAAAATGCTTTTGTTGTGCCTAC
>JAGVUR010000171.1 GCA_019136135.1 Verrucomicrobiota bacterium | reverse complement strand
TTGCCTCCTGCATAAGCTCACAATGGTTCACTTGATCATTGAACAGGTTTTCCGTAGCATAATGTTGGCCGAAGGCATCATTGCTAAACAAGATGTTATCTCCGGTCATATAGACGGCCATGCTGTCAGGCCAATGCAACATGGTCATTTCAACAAATATAAGCTCTTTTCCGTTGCCGATATCAATTTTATCCCCTGTCTTAACAACTCGGAAATTCCAGTCTTGATGATACTGGCCCTTTAGTGATTTCACCGCATTTGACGTACAATAAATTGGCGTGTTAGGTATGTGCTTCATCAGTTCCGGCAAAGCACCGCTGTGATCAACTTCGCCATGGTTCGCAATGATGTAGTCGATTTTGTTCAAATCAATTTCTTTGGCGAGGTTTTCTACGAATTCTTTTGCATAAGGCATCCAGACGGTATCGATCAAAACTGTCTTTTCCTCTTGAATCAAGTAGGAGTTGTAAGTTGATCCCCTATGCGTTGAATACTCGTCCCCGTGAAATTTCCTGAGTTCCCAGTCTGTTTTTCCTACCCAAAACACATTGTTTTTAATTAATTTTTTCATTCTGGTACACAGCCCCTTCTTGGTTATGTTAGTTTTTTCTGTTATTTCCCGTTGCATCAACGAAAGCCAGTTGCCATCCGGCTCAGCAAAGGCATTTTGCAAGGAAATACTGTAATTGTACATGCTTATTTTTCAATTTTTCATACTGATTTTCGACCATGCTTGCGGTGCGAAGTTCCCTTGATCAATGTCGTAGGCAGTGAACCAATCAAGGGCAAGGCATTTTTGCACATGCCAGTGCAATGCGTTATGTTAATAGTTTCGTAGTCGATGGGTGCAAACTCAACAAATAGGAATTGGAGCTTGAGCATGAGATGGTTTTGGTTGGCGATGGTGTGCGCATGCGTGAATGTTCTGGCGGAACTTGTCGTGTATTCTCCGTATCCCGCACAGATCGAACGGGATTGGGCATATCGCGTTGATGTGACGCAAGGCGACAAAACCGCCAGGTTGGATGTCATCAACCATTGCGAGAAATCCATCCTTGAATCACGTACATTCGGCGGTGACGTAAACAGAAGATTCTGCGAATTCGCCTTCCAAGGTGAACCGGTCAGGGTTGACATCAAGGTCACCGAGGATGTCAAGTGCTACAAGGTCTTCCCAGCCAGGCACAACCTGAAAACAACATTCAAGGACGGGGTCATTTCAGTCTGGCTCAACGAGCCGTGCTACTTCGGAATACAGCTTAACGACTACGACAAGACCATCCTCTCAGTATTCGCAGACAAGCCCGAGGATCCCGTAGCCATACCCGAAAAAGGCAAGCCTGGAGTGCTCTATGTCGAAGGTTGGCTTGATGCCGAGGGGAAGAACGGTCTCTTGACCATCCCCAAGGATATCCACGAGATTTACATCGCACCAGGCGCCGTGCTCAATGCCAGAATTTTTGCCAACCGCTGGAAGGAGGATGACAAGCCCCTGAAAATCCATGGGCGAGGAATCGTCCTGGATCCACTTTCAGATATTTTCCGGTATGATCAAACTGCCAATACAATGAGGGGACTGGTTCGGCTATCGGGAAACAACTACACGGTTGACGGAATCAAGCTTGTGGACGCCAGGACATTCAACTTCATGAGCTGGGGAAAGAACATCAAGTTCACAAACGTCAAGATCATGTCGTCCATGATGTGCTCCGATGGCTTTACAAATGGTGGTTCCAACACGGTCGTCGACAATGCCTGGCTTTATGTCGGCGACAATGCGATTGTCGTCAGCGGTCTCAAGGACAGCGTCTACCGCAATGTCGCGATCGGCACGTCCTGCGCTGCTATTTTCCCCCAGAACTCCAACTTGAATGTCGCCATGGAGAATATCGATGTTTTCCGGGTTGACGAAGGATTGCTTCGCAATGCCTACAATGGCGCTTTGCGACGCAATAACAAATGGACTGAGATGAGCGGCAAGAAGCAGGAGGCGGAGCCTGGTCCGCAGGATTTGGTGCATCAGACCAACTCGATGACCTTCAAGTCGCTCAGTGCCATCGATACCACGCGGATGTCCTTCTTCTTCGAAGGCAGGAACATGGGTACGAAGCCAAAGGAGTTCACCTTCGACGGGGTTTCGCTGCCGCATTGCACCGGCAGTACCAACTGGCGAGACGCCGGCAAGCGTGGACGCGCATTCGTGGTGCATAACGATCCGAAGAAGTGGCTTATCACGGACAACTACCTAGTGACGATCAACAACCTTTTCCTGGATGGGCAGCCAGCAGATGGATTCGACCCTGACCATGTCGTCGGCGTCAAGGAAGGGCTGGCCCAGCTCAAGGTCACTCGGGATGACAAGTCGCCAGTCAAGGTTCCCTTGAAGCCATTGCGGTACCAAGTGGATTGGACATGCCCCAACAAGCTCTACATCGGTCATGCCCTCCAACGGGATTGGCGAAAGACCGCCGAACTGAAGACGACAGTCCGTAAACCGGAGACGAACCGGGACGAAAACCTGTTGGCCGACAATCCTTCCACCCGCAGCATTTGGCAACGCGTCCCTTCCTGGTCGGTGAAGTTCGAGGCGATGGGAATGGATGGCAGTTCACGAGTCTATCGGTTGGTGCAATGCGAGCGCAACGCGGGGATGCATGCCATCATCACCGATGCCTTCCTCCGCCACGGAAACGGATTGTACAAGCTGTCGTTCAAGGCCAAGACCGCAGACCCGACAATCCTTACAGCGATTTTCAGAACAAACGAGGAAAGAACGCCCCATGCCTTCCCGCTCATGACATCGGGAGAATGGGTTGATTGTCATGCCGACTTCGAGGTCAACTTCGATCTGGATAAGACCGATCTGTGCTCATTGGCGATTCTTTCCGCCAGCGCCAGCGCCGAGATTTGCTTCAAGGACCTCCGGCTGGTCAAGTCCCAGTAATCCTAAAAAAAGTTGATGGCATGACACAAATTTAGGTATGGGCACCCCGGGTGCTCGTACTTGTTCCACCCCGTTAATTTTCGCGGAGGAAACGGGACTCTTGTCGCGAGACACCCTTTGTTTGGCCAGGAGAAGACCAGGGAGTTCCAAGTCAAAATTTGATTAATTGTATTTCATACTCAAATAGGCATGGAAAAAAGACCTGCTAGTCGCTCGGAATCATCAAGAATCATCTGGATTACCTAATGGGTTGTGAATCTGGAAGATTGACGATGTTTGTCAATGATTGTGCATGATTCTTGCTTGAAATTTTCCCAAAAAACGCGATTTTTTAGTGATGCAAATAAGGCTTTAGCCCACCCAACCGTAAGGGGGCCTCCGCCCCTGAATGTAGTGTGCGCG
>JAGVUR010000129.1 GCA_019136135.1 Verrucomicrobiota bacterium | reverse complement strand
CTCAGGCGGTGTCGCCGCTAAAGCGGCGAAACTGGGGCGTTCCTAGTCGGGACGGGTCGGGCAAATTTGCCCTGCTGCAAAGCAAGACGGGTTTAGGTAGGAGCACCCGGGGTGGTCGTACTCAGGCAGTGTCAGCATTCAGCATTGCGTTTAGGCGGTGTTTTTGCTACTGTTTTTTCGAGTATGCCAGTAGGCTTTCGAGATATTCCTTGGGTTGGCCGGTGTCGTAGTGCCAGCCATCAACCATCAGGGCTAGCATGCCGCGTTTTGCTCGCAATTCCTCCAAGGCAGTAGTCAATTGGAATTCGTTTTTCTGCCTAATGTTGCGCGCAATTTGGTTCCCGAGGATGTCGAACAATTCAGGCGTGAGAATGTATTGTCCATAGACGCACAGGAATTGATCGTCGTCTATCAGCCCTTTCATCGCCAAGTGTTTGCGAGCATAGTCCAAGCTGGGTTTCTCGGCAAATTGCGACAACTTGAGCACCTTGCGATTGACATCGGTCCACTCGCCGGCTACGGTTCCGTAGTGATGAACCGTGCTTCCAGGGGCGGGATAGACCGAGACAATCGCCAGTTCGCTGCCTGCAGCCTCGAATGCGTCGACTAGTTGCCTGGCGCAAGACACCTCGGTCTTTGAGCTGTATATGTGGTCGCCAAGCATCAAAAGCACAGGTTCATCGCCAATCCATTGTCGCGCCTGATAGACAGCATGACCAAAGCCCAATTGTTCTGTTTGGTGAATGAACGTGATCCGTCGTCCCATTTCCTGGAGTTTTCGGCATTCCTCCTGAGCCCAATCGGGCAGCTGGTTGAAGTATTCTTCTGGAACAGGGGAGAACAATCCTGCTAACGTCGGTTCGTCATTGGGGCGAACGATGATTCCGATTTCCTCGGCGCCTGCTGAAAATGCCTCTTCCACGATTGTTTGGATCAATGGCTTGCATCGTCCCTCCGGGGTCACTACAGGAAATAGTTCTTTCTTGACTACTTTTGTTGCAGGGAACATGCGTGTTCCAAGGCCTGCAGCTGGGATCAATGCCTTCCTGACGCTTTTTGAGGGACGCAAATTCAAGGTAAAGCAATCCAGGCCAAGCTGGTTGCGCAAGTACGCTGCCAATTCATTGCGTTCTGCTTCGGATTTCGCAACCAGTTGCACGCTTCCATCGCCTTGGGATCCAATTCCCTTGCCGCCGTACGCCAATTCGCGAACTCGAGGATCGTTCAGCACGGCATGCAATTTGGGAGCTGTCAACTCCTCCGGACAAGACGGTTGAAGGTGCCGGTCGAACTCGTTTTGAGCACGAGTCATCAAGGCGCCCAAGCCGGCGGCATCGCCTCGCTCCAAGCAAGCAATCGCCTCGGAGACAATGGCGCGGTTCACATCCCCTAAATACGCCTGGACATGCTGCCCGATGGGATCGTTTGTACGAGGATACCAACGGGTCAGATCCGACAAGATCTTCACGGTGTCCTTCTTGCCCTTCAGGTCGGCGATCAGCAAATGAATCGTGCTTCCCACTGCAACAGGTTGTGTCGATAGGGTGTCGCCGTCAAATGTCATCCTCAATGCGCCTGAGCCAAAGGCGCAGCCCTGGTCCATTCGTCCGCACTTGGACGGGGTCATCCGCTCGCCCTGGTAGGCTGCCTCCATTTCGTCGCGAATCGACAAGTTCAGCCCGTATACGCGATTGAATGCACGGGCAATCAATACGCAAATGGCAGCCGATGAGCTCAGGCCCTTCTTGATCGGCAAGCTCGTTTTGTAATTGTCCAACTCCAGCCCGCCGACCCCATATTGTGTCAGCATGTACCTCGCGACCCCGGCCGCATAGCTGAAAAATTCTCCTCGTCTAGCTACCTGAAGCAGCTCCTCGGCATCCATCGGAAACAACGCCTCCTTGCGAACGCCATCACAACGTGTTCCGATGATTCGAAAACCATCATCGGACTTGCGGGCACGGGCATACAAGCCCTCTTCAGTACCAGCAATCACGACTTCCCCACAACCTAATTCGGGATTCATGCGACGAAAACCGCCTGACCAATCAGAATGCTCGCCGAACAGACAAATCCGACCGGGCACAAACAACTCAATGAAACACATCGAAACTATACTCCAATCGTTGACAAGTTATACACAATCTTTGCATTGTCGCCTCGCGGAAATAGCATCAAAAATTTCACGATTTCGTACTTGAAATGCATGTGACATGCCTCCTGGGCACGCCATTGTGACAGAAGATTTCGGCTTTGTTTCAGAGTGCGAGGCGACGGTGGTTGGTTTGGGTTTTTATGCGAAGCCGAGTCGTTTTGCGGCTTCGATGAAGATGATCAGGGACGGCGAGTAGTTTCCGAGTCCTCCGCCTGGGGTTCCCAGGTGCGGGTGGAGTTCCTGGGCGAAGTTGAAATTGTTTTTGATGAAAGCCTTGAGCCAGATTGAGAGGAGGGCGTCGAGGTCGCCGGGCCTCTTGTAGTGATCCATCCAGAGGATTGCCCTGAGGGCGGTATTGGCTTGTGAGTTTGATCCCCATGAGTTGTGGGGGCATTCCTTGACGAAGTGTGGATCGTTGACGGACACTGCGGGGATCGGGTAGTTGGGGTTGAAGTGCTTGCTTGGCACAGTGAAGTACTGGTCGTAGATCGAATCGAATCGCTCCTGGGTCAAGACCTTGTTGAGGAAAAGCCTGGTGATATGCTCGGTCTTGTACTTCCTCAAGCCTTGCGGGGACAGGTCGTAGTAGAAATTGTCTTCGGGGTCGTAGAGCAATTCGTTGATTTTAGCCTGGATATCCTTTGCGGCTTGCTCCCATTTCTTGGCTTCGTCATGCTTGCCCAGAAGCTTTGCGATCTTTGCCATCGCGACCCTTGAGCCGTACAGCATTGCCGAGAGATCGACGGATTGTATCGGCATGCAAGGAAGGTCGGGCATGTTTGCCGCGTCGTTGCCAGGGCATGAGTGTGGAATCCCGCCATCGGTGACCCTGGGATCGTTGTCATGGCCCGTGTCGTATTCGCAGAACATTTCGACGAGTCCTGTTTTGGCGACGTTTCTGTATTTCATCAGCCAGGCGTCGTACTTGACGACGGCATTGTAGATCGGTTCCAGATCCTGGACTGGCCGGTTGGTTTTGGTCGCGATGTCAAGCGCGCATTGCGACAAGGGATAGACGCTTTGGATTTGCCAGAAGCAGGCATCGCTTTTGAAGAATGTTCCTTCGCCTGTCTTGTAGGGGATGACGAAGGGAATCAGTCCGTCTTCCCGTTGGAAGTCGATGAACACTGTTTGCGACGACCAGGCGTCTTCGGGGAGGTAGTCTGCCAGGAAGATGTTGTCCTGGTTGTGTTCGAGCCAGATTCCGGGATATTGGGGTCCGACGAGCAGCAGCGGCTTGTCGTACTGGGAGAATTTCCTGACATTGTCCTTGAAGAGTTGGATGACTTCCGGGAGTTTCGCCTTTACTAGTGCGATTTCATCTTTTGTGAATGTTTCGTGTCTCATTGTTGTTCTTTTTAGGTTTTATGGGATGTATCGACTTGATGCAACCTAACTGCAGGGTGGAATTATGGAAATGGGGCAGTCTTCTGTAGCGCCTTTACAAGGCGCCTGATCTTTTTGGATGGCATCCTACCCCAGGCTGAAGCCAGGGGTTAAGCATGGTTACGCGCCTACGGCGCAAAGTCTTGCATCTTCTTGTTTTATTCATGCATCCCATGCAATTCCCCAGTTTGACTGGGTTATATGTCCTTGCATATACACTATAAGTGAAGTCAGTTGCGTCAAGTTGATGCTGCGGAGCCGTTCAAAAAATTAGTTTGCATTTCCGGTTTCTTTTGGTCGCCTTTCCTTGTCCTCCCGGCCGCGCATGTTCCTCAATCTTTATTTCCAGTAGCTGGCTGCGTTTTTCTGCATTTGTTGGAGCGGTCCTTTTCCTGCGAAAACGAGTACGTAGAGCGGTTTGTCCGGGACGTATTCCTCTCCTGGTTTCAGGGTAAGGATTTCCGGCAGGAATCTCATCACGTCTGGGTAGGTTGAGCCTTTTTTGTCAATCCAGCAATTGAGAACGATATCTTGTTCTTTATTTGCGACGATTCCGAGGTGTGTCGTGCCGTCCTCCGAGAGCCATCCCGTGGTTTTGACCGGCGACCAAAGGTTTGGCACGGGGCGTTTCGGGATGTCTGTGTTGCATGTTGGGTTACCATCGAAGAACGGGTAGAATCTAAAGAAGAGTCCCTTGATGGGGAGGTCTTTCTGCTGTGTGTTTTTGGCTTGAATGATCTGCGCGAGGAACCAATCTTGTTCCGGCGCAAGCACGAGCCTCGCCTTCATTTGGAAGTTGTTGTCCGAGAGTTCTGGATCATTTGCTACATGGCTTGCTGTGATTTCGATGACCAGTTGCTGGTCGTTGCTTGCGATGTCCACATTGTCGACCCTGTTCACATTGACCCAAGTGAGGTTGCCTTCCTTGTTTACGAAGTGGAGCATCAAGCCGAACCTTGTCACGCTTTTGCCGTCTTTTTCGATGACAATCCTATAGTCTTCAGGGGTGGTTCGCAGAGTGTAGATACCATTGGTAGCCGTGAAGGTGTTTTGTCCTGCTTTCTGGACTTTGAAGGCAGGGTTTGGCGCCGACCGATTGAGTGCCGGGAGTTTCGCCAAGTACTTTTCGTAGTGTGCTTGGGGTGTCGGGTTGGTGACCGGCTTTGGTTTTGGGATCGTTGCATTTCTTGCCTTGTATGGATCGAGTTGGATTCTCTTGAAGAGATCGACCATCAGCGGGTAGGGTTCTCCCTTTAGGTTGATGATTCCGTAGTTGGTGTTTTCGGGGAATGGCGTTGAGATCCCGAGTGGCGGTTGGTCAACCCACATGAAGTAGTCGTATCCAATCATGTATGGGAGTGCGAGGATTGTTCTTGCGAAGAGTTCCGTTGCCTTTGCCCGTTCCGCCTGGGTGAAGAACCGTTGTCCTGCCCCGTAGGTGCAGGGAAGTCCCGAATCGAGCGCGGGGAACGACCATTCGGTGATCAGGGTCGGCTTTTTGATGATGTCATAGACTTCCTGATAGAGATCCGGGATGTGCTTTCTGTTTGCGGTCAGGTTGTCGAATACGGCTTCTTGGTCGAGATCGGCGAAGCAGTAGTTGTTCCAGGTAATCACGTCTGAATACTTGGCTGCCGTTTCCCAAACGACTTCGTGGCTTCCAGTTATTCCCGCGAATCTCGATGCAAGCAGCAAATGGTTTGGATCGACCTTTCGGAAGATGTTTGCGACGGTGCCGAAGTACCGTTCTGCAACGTTTCTAAGGAAGTCGATTTTGATGTTTTTCTGTTCTTCCGTTGCATTCGGGAGCCTGTCGAGTTCCAGGATTTGGTCGAAGTTCGTCAGGTTCAAGTCCCAGGTTTGGTTAAGCTTGTCGATGCTTCCGTCGGCATGTTTTTTCAGCAGGTCTCTGATAAAGATTTTGGCGTGGTGTGTTTTTGATTTCTTCATCGAGGCGTCGAACAGTCCTCCATAATTTGTTCCACGTCCCCACCATGCGAGTTCATTGTCGATGAAGTATCCGAATATCCATGGGTTGTTGGCGTTTGGCCTGCATGCTCTCCTGACCCTGTATTCTGCCCAGAGTTTGAAGTCCGGGTGGAAGACGTTTGGGAAAGCCGAGCATGGGCGCAATTCGTTAGGCGTGATATCGTATTCGTCTCCCAGCAGCGCCATTGGGTCTCCGACTCCGATGGTCGATGCGTAGGCGAGTCCTCTGTAGAGAAGGTTTCTGTCACCGCCCATGATGAGGTTGAATCCCCAGGATGTCAGGCGGTCGATTGTTTCGTCTTCCCATTCCTTTTTGGAATTGAATCTCTTGTCGTTGTATTCCTTGTGGAGCAGTCTTCCGTTCAGGAATTCGCAGCGATGTCCTCCGTAGGAGACCCAGTCGATGCCGAAGACGACGAATCCCCGTCCCAGCGGGTCGTATGCCCACCATTTTCCGTCAGGATCCTGCTTGACTTGGAAGAATCCCGTTGGGGCAGTGGATTTTTCCTTGACGAAGCTTTTTGACCAATACTCAGGGAAGGTCTGGTTGACGAAGCTGTCAGCGGGGATTGGTTTTCCGGTTTCGGCGCTGATGTCTGTATAGGTTGCGGCGACGAATTCGTTTCTGATCACTGGCACGACGGCATTGACGGGTGTGTTGTCCTTGAATTGCATGATTCGTTTCCAGCAGAGTTCTCCCTGCATCGTGTGGACGGTGCCCGTGATGATGTCCTTTTTCTTTTCCAGCTTGACGCGATAGGGGACTCCGGCCTGCCACTTCTCGTCGATGACGGTGCTTTCCACGGTCTTGAGGTTGTCGTTTGAGGGCCAGATGCCGTTGAAGCGCTGGTGCAATTCGATGAAATGGTGATCGCCAGTTGGATTTTCGACGAGCGCCACGTGGTAGAAGTTATTCTCGTCCTGGAACAAGCCGACGCCGGCGACCAGGTAGCGAGATTCACGTTGCCTTTCTCCGACTGTGATGACCGCCTCGATGCTGGCGTCCTCGGAGTGCTTGAAGCCGGAGTAGACCAAGGTATCGCCGCCGGGCTGGTAGGCGCTGAATCCGTTGGGAATGAGTTTCCAGGAGAAAGGATTTCCATCCCAGTTTTCGAAATCGGCCTTGATGGCGGCGGCCTGTGCCAATGCGGTGGTGGCCGCGAGGAGCAATATGAATTTTTTCATTGTGATGTCCCTTTGGTTTTAAGTTGGCTTGCTATGAGTTTTGCTTCCATGGGTTTCAGTTCCAGGTGCTGCTTGAAGGCTTTCACCTGGATAGGTTCGGAGCCGATATTGAAGACGAGCGCGTAGTCGATGTCGTCCTGTCCCCGAATCGTTGCGAACCTGAGGTCTTTTGGTTTGTCTGCTTTTGGTTTTTTTGGCAATGGTTGTTCGATCCAGTTTCTGGTGTCGTGCACTGTGGCGTTTGTCCTGATGGCGACAGCCAGGTCGAAGAGCGTTTCATTTGGATCGAAGGATACTGGGAATTCTTTTTCGATGCAGGTATGTGCGCAGATTTCTTCCGCATAGAGCAGGCCTCCTGCGAGGTATGCGGGTTGGCTTCTCGAGGATTTGATGGTGATTTGCGGCTTTTGCGGTCGATTGAGGATCAGCTTTGTATTGAGTGCTCTGAGCGCGATTGCTCCATCGATGTTGAGCCAGGTTCCGCAGTCGATCGTCTCGTGTTCCTTGGGCGGTGCGACGAGTGTTTGCGTTTTGATCTTTTGAGCTGTGAATGTCCTGTTGTATCCATTGAATACATCGTTTGGTATTGGGATGGCGAGTCCCTTGACGGCTCTGAAGAAGAAACGATTGAGCGCGCGTGCGACTTGGATGACGAGGGTTGTCGCATCGTCCGGAAGCGCTGCGAAAGCGATGCATGTTTTTGCGATTTGGTCTTCTGATTCGCCTTCGGCCATTGGCAGGATCGATTTTGTTATGAACGAACCAGAGGTAACGAAACCGCCCGGGAACGTGGTTCGGGTTGCGACTGTGTTGATATTCTCCGCCAATGCTCCCATTCCGAGGATTTGTCCTGCGGAGTTGAGTTTCCATTCTGCCATGGACGATTGATTGGTCGGGATGGTTAGTCCCATGGGCTTTTCTGCTGCGAGCCATGTCCAGGCAGCGATTCTGTTTTCCGATCGTGTTAGGCAAGCTCCGTGGTACTCGTCCTCCCAGTCCTGCAGGAGCGGTGTGCCATGCTCTTTGGATTTGTCATGGAGTTCCGGGAATCTCCGATGCCATGCCGCCGCCATCGACAGCGATGCGGCCTTGTCGCCCTCGAGTCTTGTATAATAGAGTGGTGAGACGGCTTCCAGGGAACGGAGACGGTTTCCAAGGAAAGAGCCGTCCTTGTTGCTTTCTTGTTCTTTTTTAACGATTTTCAGCCAGCCTTTTTCAAATTTCCGGGTGTCCCTGTCTTTGAGCAGGTCATTGAAAAGGACCCAGGTTTGGATAGCGTAGTCTTGGCAGTAGCAGTACCTGACCCTTGTATCGCCTCCGATCCTAAGCAGTCTTCCATCTGGGAACACGCATGTCTTGGTGAATGGCCAAACATCTTTAGCGTGCAGGTAAAGCGCTTTCGGGAGTTCCCAGTTATTGTATTTCCCTGAGAAGTGGAGCATGGCCAGGTTTGAGAGGGTTATGTTGATATATCCTATATTAAGGTATCCGTGGTGGTTGCAGGCGCTTGTTTGGAAGAAGTTGGCGCCTTCGTGGAGATTCTTGAGTGGTATTCCGTCAATGTTTTTAACTGATGTTGCGTCCTTGGGGAACGAGATTGCATTGGCGAAGAACCTGATTGCCTTTTCCTTGTATTCCTTGGCTCGCGGCAGGTCCGGGTACATCGAGGCCGTTCTCCAGAGCAGCGCTCCGTTCCACATGTTGCTTTCCGGCTTGTTGTTGTTGACGAGTCCTGCGGTAATCGTGTAGTTGTCCAGGAGCCAATCTGCCTCGGACACCAAGACGTTCCTGAGCTGTTGCTTGTCCTGGTCCGTGAAGTGGGGTTCCAGGGTTTCGATGGCGTGCGCCATCCGCTCGATGCAGAGCGCGGAAATCCACGAGTGCCCCCAGGTTTCGCCATCCACGCAGCATCCGCCGCCGGCATGGTGCCCCTGTAGGGTGAACCTGAGCAGCTTGAGGGCGGTATCCGTCATCTGGTCGCGGGACATCTTTGCCGCCCCCGCACTGGCATGGGGGTTGACGGCAAGCTCGGCAAAGGCGGTCAAGGCAGTGTTGTTGGTTTGCTGTGACCAATGTCCATGATTGCCTGGTCCATACGACAAAAGACCGCCATTGCCCGGAAACGGTCTTAGATGGCGGCGCGTCGAAGGAATCCAGCGCGAGAGCAAGTACGCGTAGTGGTGGCTCATTTGCGTAGATCCGATTGGTTTGAGATGGAAGGTTGGGGAAACCTATTTACTATTTGGCCCCGGCTGACCTTACGTCCAGGATACGGAGTTGCGGAACCGCATTTCCGTTGAAACGATTGATGTGGGGCGAGTATACGATTTCCCATGGCGGCGGCGGGAAGAGGTCGGGAAGGCGCCCGAAGGCGATGAATTGCATTCGTGTTCCCGATTCGTCCACGACCATTCCCCTTGTATGGTTCTTGCCAGCAGGCATTTTCCGTTCGGGAACCACGTTCTTGGTAATGAAAATCGGTTCTGGATTTCCGTGCCCGAAAGGCTCGAGCAATTCAAGCTCCAGGAAGAAGTGGTCATCCAATTCGTTGAAGGCGACTTCTCCGCATGCTGCCAAAATGGGCTTCATCGACTCAATGCCCAAAACTTTTTGGACAGCATTGTCAAACTGCTGGTAGAAGAGTTCCAGGTTTTCCTCCGTAAGCGAAAGCCCAGCAGCCATCGCATGGCCGCCGAAACGAATGAGGGAGTCGGAGCATTCGCCGAGCAAGTCAACCAGGTTCAGGCGCCTGATCGATCGAGCCGAACCCGTGAATTGGCCGGAAGGATCGCGGGTTAGGACGACGGATGGGCGGTGGTATTTGCGGGTTAGCCTGGAGGCGACGATGCCGACGACGCCCTGGTGCCATCCTTCTTCCCAGACCACGATGGAACGGGTAGTGTTCAGGTTGTACCTGTGGGCGATTTGTGCTTCCGCAGCATTGACCACCATTTCCTCGATCGCCTGGCGTTCGCGGTTTTGCGCGTCCAGCTTGCGTGCCAGGTTTGCCGCATCCACCATATTGTCGGCTTCCAGCAATTTCAGAGAATCGGTCGGATCTCCCAGTCGTCCCGTTGCATTGATTCGAGGCGCCAGCCTGTAGGTGATGTCTGACGTTGCGAGGTTTTCGCTGACGTCTGAGATTTCGCACAATGCGTGGATTCCCGGGCGTTGCTTGCCGGCAAGGATTTTCAATCCATGCTTGACGAGGATTCTGTTTTCGTGGAGCAGCGGGACGATGTCAGCGACAGTTCCAAGCGCGACCAGGTCAAGCCCCTGGCGCAAATCCGTGTCTTCGCCGCCATATCCATTTTCGCGTCCGTATTTGAGGAAAGCGTGGCAGACCTTGAAAGCCACGCCTACGCCCGCCAGTTCCTGGATTTCCTCGGGAGCGCCGGGAAGCTTGGGGTCGACGACCGCGAGGGCTTCCAGCGGCTCGTTGCCGGGTGTGTGGTGGTCGGTGATGATCAAGTCCAATTGACGGTCTTTCGCCAACTGGACAGCGTCGTAGGAGGTGATTCCGCAGTCGACTGTCAGGAGCAGGTCACACTTGTTGGCTTGTGTCTTGGAGATGGATTCGACGGTTAGTCCGTAGCCATCGTCAATTCGATGGGGGAGATAGCATTCTACGATTCCGCCGTTTTTCCTAAGGACCCATGCGACAAGTGCGGACGCCGTAATGCCGTCCGTGTCATAGTCTCCGTGGATCAGGATTCTCTGTCCGTTGTGGATCGCTTGCCAGAGTCTAGCCGAGGCTTCCTTTGTGCCGGGGAGAAGATAGGGATCCCCTATGTCCGCCAAAGACGGATTCAAGAAATCACGTATCTTCTCAGGGCCGATCCCACGCATGTCCAAGACAAGCGCGATGGGCCTGGTCACACCTGCTTCGTTAATAAGTGCCTGTACTCGATCTTCGTTGTTTTCAACTTTTTCCCAAAGATATTCTTCCATTTCTTTCTTTTCCTTATGTTTATTGGATATTGGTAACACTATACTCCATAATGACTAAAGTTGCACGAATATAATAATTTTTTTTTCAAAAAAAGTTAAAGGGTTCCTCTATTTCCGCAGTGGAATCCATTGGACAGGTCGGATCCTCCTTCGTCGCACTGCGTGCAACCATGGTGGACAAGCTTGTCGGGCGCAAAGTATTTTGGTATGTTTTCAGGTTCGGAAAGCGTCGATTGTTTTTTGAAAAAAAGTCATAAAGCTTGTATATGAGGACAAACAATAATACATTATAAGTTTCGCAGGAGCTACGATAAGATGTCGCAGAAAGGCAAAGTACTGATACTTGACGAGACGTCGACAGTGGGCGAAGTGCTCCGGAGTCTGTATAGGAGTCTGGAGCATCGAGTCCGCGTTTGCGGCGATGTGTCCTCGTTTATTGAAGTTTACGGCGATGGCGATTGGGACGTCGTGATTTGTCCGGTCGCTCGTTTCGGCGAATTGCGTGATTGCTTGAGCAATGTTCCTGGCGGCATGCCTTCCGTGTTGGTTGCCTGCAGCTATTCTGAACTGGGTTTGTACGAGGAGGCATCTCGTCTTGGTGCCTGCGGCAGGTTGACGTATCCGGTACGTGCCGAGGAGGCATTGCGTTTGTTGGAGCACGGCTTGGAGTTGTCCTCGGGTCGTGTTCGCGAGCCTTCTCGCGATCGTCGTCGCGGGGTCGAGTTGCCTGAGGTGAGCTTGAAATATGGCTTGCTTGCTGGCGAGCACGAATCGATGAAGGCGTTGTACGCCCAGTTGGAAGCCGTTGCCGACACGGAGATGACGGTATTGATACGCGGGGAGAGCGGCACCGGCAAGGAGTTGATTGCGAAGGCGGTTCATTGGAACAGTCGTCGCCGAGGCGGTCCGTTCATCGCTGTCAATTGCACGTCGATTCCCGAGAATTTGCTTGAGTCCGAGTTGTTCGGTCATGTCAAGGGGGCGTTTACGGGCGCTGTCCGCAACAAGGAGGGGCTGTTCCAGGCCGCCAATGGCGGGACGTTGTTCATGGATGAAATCGGCTCGATTCCACAGGGGATGCAATTGTCGCTATTGAGGATTTTGCAGGATGGTCAGGTACGTCCTGTTGGCGGTGTTTCGACGACTCACGTCGATGTTCGCGTTGTTGCGGCGACGAACGAGGATCTTGAGTCTCGGATGCGTGAAGGCAAGTTCCGCGAGGATTTGTTTTATCGCTTGAGTGCGTTTCCGTTGCATTTGCCTCCGTTGCGCGACCGTCGCAGCGACATACCGATTTTGGTCAGTCATTTTTTGGAATGCGAGTATCGTTCGAGCGGCGTTCGTTTCGTCGGGTTTACTGAAGAGGCTCTTGATGTTTTGACTCGTTATGATTGGCCTGGCAACATTCGCGAGTTGGGGAATGCGTTGCGTCGTATCATCGCATTGTCTGGTGGCAAGAAGCTGGCATTGGGTGTTGAGGATTTGCCCGAGGAGTTTCGTCGCACTCCATCTTCGGCTGAAGGCGATCGGGCATCTGACCAAGTTGTCCAGGCTTCTCGTCCGCCTCGCAGTGCCGGGATGTCTTTGAAGGCCTATTTGCGTGTATGCGAGCGTGATTATATCCGCGAGGCGCTTGAGTCTTGCGGTGGTGACAAGGAGGCCGCGGCCAAGCTCCTTGGGATCAGCCGCGGCACGTTGTATCGGAAGCTAGAAGAGGATTGACAGGACAATGAAGCAAAAGATGCAGTTGGGCAAGTGGTGTTTTCTAGCAGCGGTTTTGCTGTTGGCGTTGGGATGCGAGTCGTTGAAAGGTCCGGTTTTTTGCCTGAGTTTGCATCGGGAGGTTCGTCCTGGGGGATTTGGCCCCGACACTCAACTGATTCGAAGCGTGGTTGACGTGATGGGTCAGAGCGAACGTGTGGTGTCCCGGTTTCCGACGATTGATTCGTCGTCATTTGGGAGTGTTGAATTGGTTCCTGACGAAGCGAGCGGTCGTTGGGGCTTGCGTTTGAAAATGGATCGTAGGGGGGTGGGGTTGTGGCGTCAGGCGACTGGGGAGTACGCCGGCGGTCAAATGGTTGTGTTGCTGGATGGCTACGTGTGCGGCACAATGGTCATTCCCCCCTATGACGAAAGCGAGTATTTGCTGTTACCCCCGTTGTGGAGCGAGGCGGAAGCCAGGACGATTGCCCAGCATGTGGAGAGCAACTACAGGAAGACCAACCGTCGCTAGAGACTCTTGGGTGCCTGAGGAAACGGAATAGAATTACAATTTAAGATAGTCGTGCAAACTTAAAAAGAATAAGGAAAGACAATGGCGGAATCCACCATGTATTCTTCGATGACAGATGAGCTGAGCATGTTGTTCATATCTGCCGGCGATGGCGATTTGGGCGCTGTGGGCAAGTTGACAGAGATACTTCGCCTTGCCGAGCCACGCGAATGTGGCGATTGGGACGAGGACGTCCGTTTGTATTGGGAAAACGGCTTGCAGGAATTTGCGAAGAAATGCGATTTGAAGCGTTTGAATGACAAGCATCGCGAACTCGTTTCGGCAATGCTGAATTGCTGCCTTGAAGGCACGATGTTCAGGAATTTGTATGCGATCTTGGCGAAGGACGAATTTCCGAACTACGGCGATCCGGCAGGCTTGATTCAGGCATTGGGCATTCGTGATGAGAAGGAGCCGTTGCCGCAGGTTAACCGTCGTCTTGCGGTTATGGCACATGTCAAGCGCGATGCGTTTTGCTTTGCTCCCGCGTTTGGCGTTGGGGTCGTTGGGACGGTTGACGACTTCAGCAACGAGGTGAAGGTAACGTTCCAGCGTCGCCAGACGTTGGGATTGCGCAATTTCCTTGACAGCATGCTGTTGGTGAAGATGGATACCGAGGCCCACAAGTGGCTTTTGAAGACTGAACGTCCCAAGAAGATGCCGCTGTCGGTGCTGAACGAGAAGATTCAGGGGGCGGTTTGCAGTGCCTTTCCTCCGTTGATGAATCCTGCGCGTGCCTTGCTGGTTCCGCATGTGATGTCCGATGTGCAATTGCGGAATTTGACTGCCGTTGCCGAATCGCCCAAGGCGGACGAGGCTGGTCCTTCACCGGCTGATTCGTCTCCCGAGCAAAGCTGGGAGCAAAGCCGTAGCTTGAAGGAATTGAGCGAGCGCATGAAGTCGGTTTCATCCTTGGAAGAGGGGAAAGAGTACGAGGTTGACGACTTGCGCGCTGTTTTGATTGCTGGCGCGAAGCGCGACAGCGAAGACATCAAGCGCAAGGGGGAGGAGGCTTTGAATTTGGCGCTTTCCCTTGCCGAACTGCAGCAGAAGCTTCCTGCCCCGATGAGCCAATGGTTTTCGGATGTCCTGGCCGATTTGGTTGCGAAGGAAGCCGATGTCTGGATGGATCACCAGCTGTTTTTGGATACGAGTGACAAGATGCCCGGGAGGCAAGTGCTGCCCTGGTTCAAGGTTACGTGTTCGGCGATGGGTGCGGACTATCTGGTTGAACGCACATGCTATTTGCCCTATCGCCTTTGGAGCAATACCGAGAAGGCATTGCCCGCTTCCGAGGCGGGCTTGTTGCCAAAGGCAGTCGCCCAGGCATTGGACAATGAATTGATTTCTGCTGACGCATTGCTGTGGATATGGAAATCCAAGTATGCCGACCTGAAAGACAAGTACTTGACCAATCCGAATTTGCTGTTCAGGACGTTTCAGAAGGGTGTCAAGGGCACTTATCTGAAAGCTCATCGCGATTTGTTCAAGCTGATGATGGACGACGAGAAGTTCCAGAGGCATCTGATGAGGAACGGGAACGAGAAGTCGGTATCTGATTTTGTACATTGCATCAAGCGTTTGCCATTGCTTGACGCATCTGACCGCCAGAGCTTGGTTGTCAAGATCGTTCGTTTGTATCCCCAGTACTTGTATTTGGTTGAGGAGAAGAAGGTTGTCCGTGCGGCGTTGCCGCGTGTGACGAGCTGGCGTTGTTTGCGTTTGCGTCAGTTGCAGTTGCAGCATTTGATCGATGTCATGATTCCCGAGAATGCCCGCGCATTGGCCGATGCCCGTAGTCGCGGCGACTTGCGTGAAAATTCCGAGTTCAAGTACGCCAAGGAGCAGCAGGCGTTGCTGCGCAAGGAACAGGCTCGTTACGAGCAGAGCCTGCTTAATGTCCAGGGAACGGATTTCAGGGACGTTGTCGTCGAGGACGAGGTTGTCGTTGGCAGCCAAGTCACCGTCAAGTATGTGATTGGCGGCGAAAAAGCGACGTATTGCATTCTTGGCTTGCTTGATACGATTCCCGAGCGCAGGCTGGTTTCCTTCGAGACGGAAGTCGCCAAGGTCCTGCTCTATCGCAAGCAGGGCGACATCGTCGAAATGCCCAATGGCGCGGATGCCGAAATCGTCAAGGTCGAGGCGCTTTCTGAAGATTTGCTCGAATGGCTGAATGGAACCCCCGAGCTGGGCGAAGACAAGGCAAGCGGAGTCATGGAGCAATAAGCAAACCACAGGAGGATGCCCCAAATGTTCAAGTACTGTCTCAATACAGGAACCATCAGAGGACAAAAACTCAGGTTCGTCGAAGAGCTGGAATTTGCCGCGCAAGCCGGATATGACAGCGTGGAGCCTTGGATGCAACAAGTCCACGGGTACAGGAATGCAGGCGGCACGCTCCGGGAACTGGGGCAGAAAATCGCGGATTTGGGGCTGGCCGTCGAAAGCGCAATAGGCTTCGGGAAGTGGGCTTCCGACGATGCGACGGAACGCGCCGCCGGATTGGAGGAGGTGCGGCGAGACCTGGCTGCGTTGGCGGAAATCGGCGGCAAGCGTCTTGCTTGTCCTCCCGTTGGCGCCACGTCCAAGCCGATCGCCTTGGAGCGCTTGCAGGAACGCTATGTCGAGGTGCTGAAGATTGGCGATCAACATGGCGTCGTTCCCTTGCTTGAGCTATGGGGATTTTCGGCGAATTTGCATCGCATTGACCAGGTGATGAAGGTTGTGCTTGGTGCTGAGCATCCGAAGGCGGCCGTCATTCTTGACGTGTATCACATTTACAAGGGCGGCGGGAATTTCGTTCCTTTGCGTCTCCTCAGCAAGAATGCGATGCCTGTCCTCCATATCAACGACTATCCTGCGGATCCACCCCGGGACAGGATCGGAGATGGTGACCGGGTTTATCCAGGCGATGGCATCGCGCCGCTTAAATCCATCTTGAAGGATGTTGCCGCCAATGGTGGAACCGTCCTTTCCTTGGAACTCTTCAACCGAAGCTACTGGGCGCAAGATGCCTTGACCGTGTGCAAGACTGGACTCGCCAAGGTCAAGGCGGCAGTCGAGTCGGCAAAATTGTGATTTCAGGCAACAAGAACAATTAAGATGACAGGGGGCGACCATGCTGGATATCTACCGTATTGCGTGTTGCGTACCGAAATGCCACGTTGGAGATGTTAAGGCAAATTGCGATGAGATGCTTGCCTGCGCCAATTCGGCGATGTCTTCCCATATTGTCGTGTTCCCAGAGTTGTCCGTGACGTCCGCGTATTGCGGGGATTTGTTTCTTAACGCCGGCTTTCTGGATCATGTGTCGGATTGCGTATCGGACTTTGTTTCCAGCTTGCCTGAAGATCCAGTGTATGTATTTGGCGCACCGGTTTTGGTGCGTGGTCGCCTGTACGATTGCGCTGTGGTCGTCCAAGATGGTCTTATTCTTGGGATTGTGCCCAGGAGCTTCCTTGGTGCGTCGAAACGTCATTTTTCATCAGGTCATGGCATTTTCGGTCAGTTGGTCGAGTTTGCCTGGCAGGACGAGATTCCCTTTGGTACGGATCTTGTGTTTGACTTTGGCGGTTCGTTGCGCTTTGGAGTCGAAGTTGGCGGTGATGGCGAATCTTTCCTGTCGCCGGGTCGGCGCTATGCGCTGAGCGGCGCCAACTTGCTGGTGAACATCACGAGTTCGCATCACTATGTTGGGCGCGGCGATACCGAAGTCCGGCGTTGTCGCAGTTTAAGCGAACGGCTGGTTGCCGCCTATGCGGTGTGCAGTTCGGGAGTGACGGAATCGACGGTTAATGGAGTGTGCTCGGGGCGATGCGTCGTCGCCGAATGTGGCGAAGTCATTGCCCGGTCCGCGGGGTTCGAGCGTGAGAATGCCGTGCTTTATGCGGACGTCGACCTGGGTTTTGTCGCCTCCCGTCGCCTGAAGGATATGGATTTTCGTGACATCTCCTGTCTGGCTGATGCGTCAACCCATCGTCTTCTTGAGAATGAGCTTCCGGTTAAGATTGATTTTGGGAAATCCTTGCACCGTCCATTGTCGAAGACGCCTTTTGT
>JAGVUR010000113.1 GCA_019136135.1 Verrucomicrobiota bacterium | reverse complement strand
ACCGGGGGTGGTCGGGGGGCACCGGGGGTGGTCGGGGGGCACCCGGGGTGGTCGGGGGGCACCCGGGGTGGTCGGGGGGCACCCGGGGTGGTCGGGGGCACCTTGGGTGGTCGGGGGGCATCGTGGGTGGTGTCGGACAGGTCGGACAGGTCGGACAGGTCGGACAGGTCGGACAGGTTGGACAGGTCGGACAGGTCGGACAAATCATTCATCATTCATAATTCAGCATTCATGTGACTGGCACCTTGGGTGGTCGGGGGTCACCTTGGGTGGTCGGACAAATCATTCATCATTCGTAATTCATCATTCATGTGGCATCTCAGCAAGTTGCTTCAAAGCGCAGTCATAAGTTGAAAATCTTCACTTGGCAATCACATTATTTATTTTATCCATTTCAGTCGGAAGTTTTCATAATCGTCAGGAAAGCATGTATGAGATTCATACTGTCGTTATTCACCTTGCTGTTTGCCAGCCAGTTGCTTGCCCAAGTTCCTGTGAGCAGGGCGAAATGGATCGTGTATCCAGAAGATTTTGCGGCTGGATTGGAGAAGCCTAGGTACTACAGGTTGTCGTTCCAGGTGCGTGAAGGTCTCAAGAACGCAGTCGTGCATTGGGTGCTTGACGATGTCGGATTCGGTAGGATTGACGGGCAGGACATCCCGAGGTCTCTCCAGTTTCAGGAGCGCCACGGACTTTCCGCAAATGTGGAATCCATGCTCAAGCCTGGGATGCATACGCTGGCATTCAGAGTCACCAACTTGGCGGGGACCGGCGGTGTCATCGCCAGGCTCGAATTGAACTACAATGACGGTACATCGGAACAATTCGTCTCCAACAAGACTTGGAAAACTTCCACCCAGGAAGCCGATAATTGGCAACTCCCAACTTTTGACGATTCCCAATGGATGCAATGCATGGAATTCTCCGAGGCGCTTAGCTCGCCTTGGAGCAGTCTCAGGGATATGACGGCGTTTCTTACGCCAGATGAACAAAATAGCCTCGCTGAACATCGTAGGATCCGAGAAGCAAAAATCGCTGAAACACTGGCGAAAATCAAGGGCGAACCCCCGGCAAATGTCAAGGTCGTCTATGACAAGGGAAAAGCAAAATTCCAGATTGGCGAAAAGCTGCACGAGGCGATTATCTACAACGTCACCGAGGCATGGAATGCGGATTATCCAAATTTCCAACAGCAAATCCAACAGTTCAAAAACGCAAACATCAATCTCTATAGCATGGGATTGAGATTGCCTAGAATCTGGAATGCGGACGGGTCGATCGATTTCAAGAAGATCGACAAGCTCTTTATCGATGCGCTCGCGCTGAATCCAGATGCATACTTCATCTACGATATCATCGCTTTCGTACAACCTGATTGGTGGCTGAACAAGTATCCCGATGAATTGATCGACTACGCAAACGGAGGCATCGATCCGCGCGAAACCGATACGCTCCAACGAGTCAGGGCGCCTTCCTACGCATCGCTGGTCTGGAGGCGAGAAATCACTGATGTCATCCGAAGAATCGTTACGCATATCGAACGCGCACCTTACGCAAAACGAGTTTTTGCGTACAGGTCGGATTTCGGAGTCTATCACGAATGGCACTACTATGGAATGGCAAGCGGAATGCCGGATACATCAAAGCCTATGACAAGGCTATTCCAAAATTGGCTGAGAAAACGATACGACAATGACGTGAATGCACTAAGAAAAGCCTGGAATCAACCTGATGTGACCTTCGATAATGCAACAGTTCCCGACAAGGTCAACAGGATGCAACGAAGCGCAGGAATCTTCCGGGATCCCGTTAAGGACCGGTATTCCGTTGACTATCTGGAATGCATGGCGGAAGTCGTCAGGGATTGCCTATTTGACTTCAATCGCGCCGCCAAGGAGGCCTGCAACGGGCGAGCGCTGGTTGGAAATTACTTCGGGTACTTCTTCGGCAATCCATTCCCCGCAGAAGGTTGGCACCTGCTCAATGACGAAATCCTGGATTCCCCGTACGTGGACTTCCAAGTGTCGCCACAATGCTATGGCAATCACATGCGCGCATTGGGCGAAGCGCAACCTGCCAGGATGCTGGCTGAAGCCTATCGGCGTCGCGGCAACAAGGTCGCCATCATCGAGGCGGACAGCCGAACCTATCTGGAACCCAAGTCAGGTGGACATACCCATGTGGATACCCCGGAGCAAAGCGTCGCCACACTGGCGCGGGATTTCGTCCAGGCGCTGACCCTGGGGTGCTCGTACTGGCCTTACGATTTCGGGAAAGTCTGGTACAACCATCCAAAAATGCACCAGATGTTCAAGGAACTCCAACCGATTAGAACGATTGATGCGGATTGTCGATCCAATGCCGAAATCCTCTATGTCGGCGACTTCAAGAGCATTATCTTCTCCAACGTCCTTGGTGGCTCTCCCGCCTACACGAACCCAGTTTCGATGCTGTTCCGCGAGCTTAGCCATGCAGGCGCCCCGGTCGATACCGCCTCGTTCAACGACCTTGCTTCGGGCCAACTCAAGGACTACAAGCTTTATATCTTCCCGAACTTGTACTACGTCACCCCGGAGCAAGTCAAGGTCGTCCAGCAGCTCCAGCGTCAAAACAAAGCAATCCTCTGGCTTTTCGCACCAGGCTACCTCACCCCCAACGGAGCCTCCGTCCAATCGATGCAGCAACTTACTGGTTTCAACGTCAAGCAACTCCCGGGACAATGCAAAACCATTACCTACGTTGACGGGCGTGAAATCAAATCGCTCCTTCCAGGAGATCTGGAACCCGTGCTGCAAATCGACGATCCCGGCGCCGAGATCATCGGAACCTCGAAGTACAAGGATACCTCGATCGCAACTTATGCCAAAAAAGGCAACGCATACCTCGCAACAGCTGCATTCATCGATAGAATCGAACTGCGAAAAATCTTCCAAAACGAAAAAATCCATTGCTACAACGACGACGACAATGCCGTCGTCTATGCGAACAGTTCATTCGTTGGGTTTCATACGAAAAATCCAGGTCCACAAACAATCAGGTTGCCCAGAAAAGCAACGGTCAAGATGCTCTATCCAAAGCAGGAAACTGTCGGAACAAATATCGATCAATTCACATTTCAGGCGCCTGTCGAATCAACTACAATCTTCATTTACAAATAATTAACAAGCAAAAGGTATTTCAATGGACTTCAAATTACTTCTGGGCACGTTCTTATTAGTCTTTTTTGCGGAATTGGGTGACAAGACGCAGCTTGCGGCACTTTCCTTGGCCGCCGGTCACCGGGGCGGGATCTTCTCCGTCTTCCTTGGTGCAAGTCTGGCACTCGTGTGCACGACGGGCATTGCCTGCCTGTGTGCGGGGTTCCTATGCAAAGTCGTGCATCCCAAGTACCTTAACTTGGGATGTGCAGTCCTTTTCATTCTCCTTGGTGTCGCAAGCTTGGTCAAATTTGCCTGGACGAGCCAGGATTTCAATGAACCGCAAAAAACAGAAATCATAGAAGTTGAACAGAAAGAATAAACTCTGCTTTTTCCATACACGAAAATCAAGGATTGTAGATTATGAAGGCATTATTTGTTGGAGCTGGAAAGATGGCGACCGCCCTGGCGACTGGCATTGTCAACGCAGGGATTTTTCCGCCCGAGGATGTTTTGGCGGTCGATATCAGCCCTGATGCCCGGAAGGCCTTTATTACGGCAACAGGAATCCGTTGCCTTGATGACGCAACCGAAGTAGCGCCGAAAATGGATTTGATCTTGCTTGCCGTCAAGCCACAGGTGGCGGAAGAAGTCGCACGCGCCTTGCCTAAGCTGAAAGACAATGCCCTGATCATCTCAATTTGCGCAGGAATTCCCATCGAGCGATTGTCGCAGTGGTTTTCGACAGGCAAAATCATCCGTGTGATGCCCAATACTCCGCTGATGGTGGGCAAGGGCGCCAGCTGCTACGCATTGGGACCGGCAACCGATACGGATGACGCAAGTCTGGCAGACAAAATCCTGGGATCCCTGGGAATTGCCAGGCAGGTCGATGAAGCGCAGCTTGATGCCGTTACCGCGCTTTCAGGCTCAGGACCAGCGTACTTCTTTGAAATGATCCAAGGATTGGTGGACGCAGCAGTCCAGCAGGGACTCGATGAATCGCTCGCACTCGATCTTAGCGTCCAGACGATGGCGGGAGCAGCCGAAATGCTCGCGCGAAAACTCGGTACGCCAGATGAACTGAGAATCGCGGTCACCTCAAAGAAAGGCACAACCGAGGCAGGGCTCAATGTCCTCGCCGAGGCAGAATTCCGTAAAATACTCGCAAAGGTCGTCAAGGCAGCTAAGGACCGATCAGTCGAACTCGGACTCGGAAAGCAATAACAAGCCGAGTACGGGCACCCAGGGTGCCCTTGTTGGGGCTTCGCTTGATACGACGAGCGAAGAAGGATTTTTACCTGAGCCGTCGGTCGTAGTTGAAGAGCGAGGTGGATGTTGGGCGTGGGTCGATGGTGTCGGAACCTGTCAGGTCAACGACAAGTTGGGCGACTCGGACCTTCGGATTTTTGAGCTTGGTCCAATCTAGCGGGACACAAGAACGAAAGACGGTCACTGACCCCTCGCGGACTGGACGCAAACGGACATTCCGACCATCGGACAAAATGTGATTTTCCCCATATCCGGAAGGCATTTCGACTCGCGTCTGCATCAAGGGAGTATTGGCGTAAACGGTCAGGTAGAGCGGAGATTGTGCTCGTGAACAAAGCTCCTCCAATTGCCCCTGGTCGATTTCGGGGGAAATCCAGTTCGCCGCAAATCCGAGTTGCTGGAGTTGCTTGGCTGCCAAAGAGTTAAGGATCGCCATCCCAGGCCCCGCGATCATTTTGGCGTTGGCTTTTTTCGCCAGTTGCCAGGTATCCCAGGAGTTGACTTCGAAGACAATCTCGCCTGAAAGCTCGGCAAGGAATGCCTGTACTGGCTTGAGATCGGCTTCGTACATGACGGCAGGCAAGGCGACAGCGTGGACGACGTCACCTAATTCGCGGATGGACTTGACTAGCCCGGTCACATCGGAGCTGGCGCAGAGTTTCGGGTCAATGATCAGTTTTCGTCTGGCAAGGAAGTCCGGACCTTTTTCGATCAGCTTTCCCGCTTGCTGGAGAGAAACACGGAAGAGGGTTGACCTCATGCCGAGGGTCTTCGCATTTTCAGGGCACCCAGGGTGCTTTCGTTGATCCAGGAGTTGCTTGACTTCTGACGGGAGGGCGATGTCGCGGACACGTCCGTCACTGGATTTGGAGCTTTGGCGGACGAATGCGGTGAGTTGATCGGCAAGCCGATTGCATGCATTTCTTGGAAGCAACAGGTCTTCGATGGCGGGGTCGATGCTTATCTCTAGGTCGCTGTCCTCAGAACCGAGGGTTGACTTCAGTGTCTCGGCGAGTTCTACGATCGATGTCGCCCGCCTTGGATTTGCGATCCGTTGTGGCGGGATGCGGAATTGGGCGGTTTCGGCTTGATAGGTGAAATTGAACAAGGTACCCCCGGCGGGATCGTCAATGATGCTTAAGCTGTTTACGGATTCGTTAGCACCCTCGGTGCTACTCGTCTCTTGGCTTGTCTCTGGTCGTGCAACTCGTGCACCCTCGCCTGTTAGGCCACCCAGGGTGCCCTGGTAGAAGGCGTCGGACATTTGGCGACCGGCGTATCCTCCGAGTTCAAGGCTTGCATTCGCCAAGTTCTCATCGGTCAACTTTCCGTCCAGCGCCAGGCGATACAGCTCGACTGCACGCGAAACCCAAGCGGCGGATTTCAACCGCCCCTCGATTTTCAAGGACGCAACACCCAGGGTGCCCAAGGCGCCAATATGCTGGGCTAGGCATAAGTCGTGCATCGACAACGGATTGCCGACCTCGCCCGATTCGTTTTCCCACTTGACGCGACATGGCGATGCACAGCACCCTCGGTTGCCGCTGCGACCTCCTACCCAACTGGACAAGTAGCATCGACCAGAGGAGCTGAAGCACATCGCACCCTGAACAAATACCTCGATTTCAACATCGCCAATCCCGCAGCATGCGGCAATTTCATCTCGATTCAGTTCACGTGCCAAGACCACCCGTGAGATCCCCAATGAATCGGCCGCCTCCACGCCGGCGCTGGAACTGACGGCAGCTTGGGTGCTGAAATGAAAACTCAACTTGGGAAAAAACGGTCGAAATAGCAACAAGGCGGCATCGCGGACCAGGACGGCATCGACCCCGCATGATTCCGCCAGGTCCAAGGTTCGTGCCGCCAAGCCCAGATCGCGCTCCGCAAGGTCGATGTTCAGGGTCAAGTATGCCTTGGCACCACGACGATGCACCTCAGAGACGATCTCGGCAAGCTCCTCCGGGGCGAAATTTTGCGCACCAGCCCTGGCGTTGAGCTTTTTCAAGCCGAAGTAGACGGCATTGGCGCCTGCTTCAAGCGCTGCTTCCAATTGAGGTTTTCCACCTGCGGGTGCGAGTAGTTCCATGTTTTTCATAAGTCTATTCTATATCCACCTTAACTTCCAGTCGTTGCCAATAAGCTGCTTCGCAGTACCAGTTGTCCGGTTGGTTGTCCAATTCGAGCCTGATGGTTTTGCCTGCGTATGGGTTGAGGTCGACGATGATGTCAAACCATATTTTGTCGCCTTGTTGCTGGATTTTCTGTTTTTGGATCTGTTTTCCGTCGATTCTGATTTCCAGTGTAAAGTCACCTTGTTCCCCGTGCGGTGCGACTGAGGCATAGAGCCTTGCCCCGGTTTTCGGAACCGTGATATCTTTCCAGAGGATAGCACCTTCGGTGCGGCTTTTAGGGTGTGTCATCAGGATGTGTTTGCGTCCGTTTCGTTCGGTGCGATATCCTGGGTTCATGTCTTTTGCGTTTTCGGTTGTTTTCCATCCGGGGAAGAGGACATCCAGGACGGCTTGTACCTTGGCGGTTGGATCCTTGGGTGCCAGCACATCGGCTTTGTGGGCAGGGTGGAGTTTGAACTCGATTTGGTTCATTTCTTCTTCAGTGAAGAGGCTGTTGGCGATCGGGCCTGGCGCCCAGCTCAATTCCAGCTTGGATGGTTTCGGTTCCCGTTGCGGAATCACCAGCGTATCGCCTTCGATGCGGCCGCCATAACGTACCACGACTTGGCGCATCAAATGCTCGCTGACCTTTAGCAGGTCGTTGACGCTGTAGGCGGTATAGGCGAATTTGGCGTCTCGCTTGAGTGCTTGGACATACTTGGATTCCAGCTTTGATTTGCCCAGCATCGTGCCCAGCACGCCTGCTGCATTGGAGGGATTGCAGTCGGAATCGAAGCCGCCGCGCATGGAAATCACCGTCGTGGCTTCCATGTCCTTGTTGCCATACAGGAGACCGAGAAGGATCATCGCACCGTTGATTTTGACATCGATGTTCCCGTTGGAAGCCTTTTGGTATTCCTTGTCCTTCCTGTACTTTTCAACGGCCTTGTGCCAGGCGAATTGCCAGTCGTCCGGCTTTTCACGATGCCAGGCAACCATGTCACGAACCATCTCGGCGTACTGGGATTCCTTGGGAATCGCTCGCAAGCCAGCCTGAATCACAACCCCGATGTCATCGGAGAAAAATGCCTCGCAATACATGGCACCGACGAATTGGCCGCCATAGACCCCGTCGCCGTAGTTCATAAGACGACCGAATTTCTCGCCCAAATCAATGGCGGCTTGCGGCAACCCCGGTGCGATCAAGCCTGCGTAGTCGGCTTCGATCTGGTAGTCGATGTCATTGGGGCATGAATTGAATTTCGGATGCGAGGAATCCGGCGGTGCGATACCTGCCCTCAAGTTGCCGCGCCCCGCCTTGTTTGCGCACCAGAGACTGTACTTGGAGTTGGCGAAGTCGATGCCCGCCTGCCTGATGTCCACATCCAAGCCGTACTGCTCAAGGGTTCTTAAAAAGGTCATTTCGACATAGAGGTCGTCTTGCCCGAAACCGTGGTTGATCATCTCAGGTGTCCATTTGGGGACCTTATCCTCCGGAATGATCACGGAATTCCACTTGAATTCCGTTGGGGCACCCCAGGTGACCCCGATGATTTGACCGAGCCAGCCGCCTTCCATCTTGTCCCGGTACGTATCCAGTGACAGTCGGCGTTCGGCGGCAAGCACGCTTATGCAAGCCAATATCAGCAATGCGATTCGTTTCATTGTCTTCTCCATGCTATGCTTGTGCGATCAATTCGCGACCGCCGGTTGCCTCGACAATGTTTGCGGTCACAAGAGTATTTCGCTCCAGGGCGTTTCCAGGCAGGGTGACGTGGAGGTAGTTGTCCGACCAGCCAGAAACAGGATCCGTTTCCTCTGTCAAGACAACCAGTCTTTTGCCGACTTGGGATTTTGCGAATGCTTCGGCTTTCGCTTGCGCCAAGTCGAGGAGGGTAGCCGATCGGGTCGCGGATACATCGCCAGTCGGTCGTCCCGGCATGGTCGCAGCCGGTGTCCCGGGGCGAATCGAGTACGTGAAAATGTGCATCAATCCAAAGGGCAGGCTCTCAAGATAGGTACGGCAGGACGAAAAGGATTCCTCGGTTTCGCCAGGAAAGCCAACAATCACATCGGTGCCGAGACATAGTCCCGGAATCTTGTCAAATGCGCCGCGAACCAAGCTCGCGTACTCCGACGTGTCGTAGTGACGACCCATCTTCGCCAGAATCCCATCCTCGCCATACTGCAAGGGCAAATGCAAAAAACTGCACAGGCGAGGCTCGCTTGCCATCAGGTCGACCACCTTGGGTACGATCGGTCCTGGCTCGGCGGAACCGAGGCGGATCCTGAATCCGTCATCGATCGCCAAGAGTGCTTGGATGAGGTCGGCGAGATCGGCACCGTGGCTGGAGTAGGTGGTGATATTGACGCCAGCAAGCACGAGTTCGCGATGTCCACGGGCGACCAATGCCGAGGCTTCGCGAAGGACGTCATCGAAATCCCTGGATCGCGCTGGTCCTCTGGTGTGCGGCACGATGCAGTACGTGCAGTAGAAATCGCAGCCTTCCTGGATTTTGAGGTTTGCCCTGGTTCGTTCTTCGTAGAGTCCGACACCATCCAGGGTGAAGTCATCAACGGGCTTTGCAGGCAGCGCTTGCTTGATTTTTGCCTGAATCAGGTTCGGTATGGCGTCGGATCTCGGATTGGGCACGATAAGATTTGCTTCTGGGTACTTGTCGGGTTTAGCGACTGTAGCCTCGCATCCCATGAGTACGATGAACGCATTGGGGAGTCGTTTTCTCGCGGCTCTGACTGCCTGTCGTGTTTTTTGGCTTGCGACTCCAGTGACCGTGCAGCCATTGATGACGACCAAGTCTGTTGCCTTTCCCCAAGGCATGATTTCGTATCCGCTTGCGCTCAACTCCCCTGCGACCAGCGCTGAGTCGGCCTGGTTCAACCGGCATCCCAAGGTATAGATCGAGGCGGTTCGCATCGCGTCAGAATCTCCACAAGGTTACTCGTGTGGCGGGATTGTTGGGTTCCCAGGGATTGTTCCAGAGGTGGATCAGCGTGCCTGAGACGATATCGGCAGCCTCTTCGATCTTTACGTTGAAGCCCCCGATGTTGAAGAAATACCCCCAGCCTTCGCAACGGATCGGGGCGATGTACGGAACTGCACCCGCCATGACCAGCGGGAGCTTGTCCTCCGGGTACAGGAATGGACGCTGTGCATTGCCGAAGTACGAGGCAATCCGCTCGGCTCGCGCTTCCCCGAACCAGGCTTTTCCTGCATTCGTTGCCTCCAACGGGACGCCTGGTTCGTCAACATAGGTTATGGGCGTGGTTGCGCCGATGGTCGCCAAGCCGCTTCCACCGATGGTGATTTTCTTCCATTGGCCAGGCGCTTCCTCGACCCTGCAGTAGTGGAATGGTTGTCCACCTGTCGCCCACCAGATGCCGCCCGTGTCTACAAAGCGCTTGATCTTGCCAAGGATCTCGAAGGGATCCATGTCTGCGGCGAGGAACAAATGCTCGTGATACGGAGCGATGATGGCGAAGGGACGTTGCGAATCGCCTACAGGACGGCTGATTGCTTCCACCATCGCCTGAGGTGTCTCAAGCATTGCGATCTCCAGGCCCTGATCCGCAATATGACGATTCAGCTCTGTCCGCCAAGCCGAAACCTGAGCCTTGAAGGGCTCGTCAGGGAAGGATTTCGGCGCGTAGATGGCGACTTTGTTCGACAAGCCAGCCTGGGATTTTGGCGCGATATTCGCGTATGCCTTAGGCATGTCGATCTCGGCGATGTCCGCCTTTGGGGTGGTCATCGTTAACATTCTCTTTTGGCATTGGATGGCGACTTGCTGTTCAACACCTGCGAAATCGACCCATTTTGCGGTTGTGTTCGACCAGGTTTCAGGCACGGGAAGCGCGATGGTTGCGTTGTTGGATGCCATCACGGTTCCTGTCACTTGCCCATTGCGGTACGCCAGGGCAATAGAGGCTATCGCATCCTGATTTACGGCATTGATTCTGGCGACACGTACCCTGGGGCTGCTGATGTAGAATCCGTATTCGGGAAGCGTTTGTCCGTCAAGCCAATTCAACTCCTCCCTGGGTAGGCCTGTCACGTCAACCAGGCCTTTCAAGGCGATGGGCTTGTCGCCCATATTGGAGACGATGACGATGTCATCAGCGTATCTGGTGTACAGCAATTCATGCGGGAATGGACGGTTGTGGCCTTCTTCCAAGTATCTGAAGTCCAGGAGTTTCTTGCCGGCGTAATCTGCCGCCGCAGTCTTTTGCACTGCGTCCAGCCAATGTACCCAGTTCTTCTTGAAGGCGCTGCGATGGTCTCTGCAGTTCCATGTGTCGGACATCGTCAATCCAAATGCGACCGCAACGCAGAGGTGTTCCGGTCTTCGGATGAAGTGCCCGAGGTCGTGTGGGGTGAAGAGGCATTGGTCGTGCCCCAGATAGGACAGGATCGGGAAGAATTGCCATTCGCCTTCGGGGAACTTGTATTTAAGATGGCGGAAGCGGTACTGTCCATCGACAGGCACGGTTCCCCAGACGGTTCCGCAGATTAGCGTTTCGAAGTTGAGCACCCGGTCGTTGGCGTCTTCGCAACCCACCGGGATATGCTGTGCGTCTTCCATCGAGAGGGAATGCATGCCTTCGCGGCAGGATGCCTTCAAGGGATCGTAGGGATTGTAGTCCCAGGTAAAGCCTCGGCATCCGACTTGGTCCTGGAAGAGCAGATCATGCTTGAAGTCCTCGGTCATTTGCTTGCGGACTTTTCGGTGCGCTGCGATGACGGCGGGATGGTGGAAGCAAATGGTGTATCCTTCGTTTCGTGCATACTTTTCGTGCTTGATCTTGCCTTCTCGGGTTCGAGAGAGGGGGGCGTCGCCAGCTTCAAGGAAGGTAGGACCGCGAGGATCTTCGCACCACCATGAGGTGTTGGTGTAGGGAATCGCCAGGTGCCCCAGTTCATGGGCGCGGTCGATGAGTTTCCGAAGGTCGTCATCGCTGCCCCAGCGTGGATTGCAGGGCAAGTGATCCGGATACTCCTTGTCAAATCCGCCTTTGAGATATTCCGCATAGTGAACGATGTTGTTTTTTGGAAGCGTGTCGATGGCTTTGATTTGATCTTCTGCAGTACGGTCGTTGAATTTGAAGAGGACTGCGTTCTTGAGTTTGTCAAGGGCTCCCGATCTTGTGACCTTGGCTTCGAGGGAACCCTTGATTTCAAGCAACTTTGCGTATTCGTCCAGTGCTTCCTGAGGTGATTTGTAGGTGAATTTCCATCGAAGTGGCTGTGACTTCCAGGTCATGCCTGGTTCTGTAGCCATGATCCAAGCATGCTGGAAGTTGGCCGCATTGCCTTTTCCCGCAATGGCGACCAGCGAGGGATTGGTGTACCGCTCGGCATCCCAAGGGCGGCGCATCACCGGGCGAATGCCGAAAATCGTGACGCTGCCATCGGCATATTGGGCGTTGCACCAATCGGCGACGCCGGCAGGATTGATCGTCTCGTGGTACAAGTATGGCTTGGGTTCCAGGACATAGTGGAACGAGAACCCGCCGATTTCCCACCAGACACCGCCCTCGCGAACAAAATCCTTTACCAAGGCCAAATCAGACATCAACTTGTCCTTGTCACCAGATGGGAAGTACTCCCCGTACGGATTCAAGATCATGCCTACATCCTTGGATTTCAGGGCTTCGCGCATGGCATCCGGGGTGTCCAATTTGATGAATTGGGCATTGTAGAGATGCTTGAACCTGGCCTGGGCAAACAGAGTTTCCCATTCGGGGACCTTGGTCGGCGTCCAGCAACCGTGGATGGGACCGTTGGCAAGTGAAACCACGGCAATCTTCTTGCCCTTAAGCAGTTCGGGTTCACGCAGTTGCAAGCCGTTCATCGTTGCGGCGACCAGGCGCTTGGTCAACTCGCTCCCTTTGTCCATGCTGTTATTGCCGTTGGAACCCAAACGGAAAAAATATCCCTTGCCGCCGAATCTGAAGCCTGCAAGGGCGACACCCGAGGTGTTGCGGATCAGTTCAAGATCGCCGTGACCGTCCTTTGTGGGACGGGGGACTTTGAGTAAGGAGGAGGTGATGTAATCTGCGTCTGCCTTGGAGAACCAGGTTTTGCCGAGTTCGGTCAATTGGAGTTGCGCCTCTGGTTCGTCGTCGTTCTTCATCGCCAGGTTGTCCCCGAGGAATGCTTTGTATGGTTCTTGGCCTGTGCTTGCCGGTGCGTAGTTTGCGTGGGGTGGCTTGTGTTCGCCGAAGTAGCTTGGGAGGAAGGCGATTCCGTGCGCCTCTTGACCGCTGTACGGGAAGAGGAATTTGCTCATGCCGTCGGTCGGGAAATCGGTTTCCGCAGGCAGGTAGAGGTAAAGGATCGGTATCGTTGTCTTGCGAATGTGGGCGTTGAAGTCAATGTATTCGGGCTTGAAGTCCAGGGTAATGGTCAAGTCCAGCCGCTGCGAATCGTACTTGATGTCAACGGAACTTCGAACCTGGCTAAATTCTGTGGTTACGGTGCCCTTCCAGTCGTCGCCGAGGAAATTCTTGCTATCGACGTTTTGGTGTTGATAGAAGGCGATGCTCCAGAGTCGATTGATCGCTATTGTTTTGCCATGGGTTTTCAGATGTCCTCCGGACTTGCCGTCGAACTGGAATTCATAAGAGTCGGTTTTATGGATGAATGGTTCTGCCAGGCATGGGATTGCAAGTAGGATTGCCAACAGCAAGTTTCTCATGGTTTTTCTCCTGTATCATTAAGTTCAAAAGAACGTGACCCCGGGTTTGATTGCGGCATTGCAACCATAGATTTCAGCGAGGTTTTCGGGTGTCAGGATTTCTTCAGGCGGTCCTTGGAATCGGATTTTGCCGTCCTTGAGCAGCATCAGGTGCTTGGCGCAATGGAAAGCAAGTTCGATGTCATGGGTAATCAGCAAAATTGCGGGTTGACTAGGCAGGTTTTTGAGGATTTGGACGGTTTTGACCACGTGTGCTGGATCCAACGAGGAGGTTGGCTCGTCCAGCATCAGCACTTCAGGCTCCTGTACCAACGCCGCCGCCAGGCTGACACGCTGCTGCTCGCCGCCAGATAGCTTGTTGCATGGTCGATCGGCAAACTCAAGAACGTCAAGTTGAGACATCGCTGATTCAATGGCGTGATCGTCCTCGGGACTCATGCGCTGAAAAGGAGATAGGCGGGCGCGACGGCCAATCGTAACACGCTCGCGTACCGAGAAATCCAATGTCGGTGGAGAAGACTGGGGAACAACGGCCATCTTCGAAGCTCGGTAACGACCTGGCAAGCCGCTTACAGGTAAACCATTAAGCAAAACTTCACCCGAGGAGGGCGATAACCGACCCGACAACAATGACAGTATCGTGGATTTGCCGCCGCCGTTCGGTCCCAGAAGAACCGTGAAGTCGCCAGAGGAAAGCGTCAACGACACGTCGTCGACGACTCGATGCCGACCGTATGAAAACGATATGCGTTCCGCTACCAATGTCATTGTGCGCGCCTCCTGTTCAGCAACCACAAGAACACAGGACCGCCGATCAAAGCCGTCATGACGCCAATCGGTATCTCGCGCTCGCGATACAGGCATCTGGACAAAATGTCGCACAAAACCAGGAAAATGGCGCCCCAGACGCCGACCAGCGGCGCGATTTTTCGATGGATGCAGCCATAGATTTGACGGACGATGTGCGGGACGATCAAGCCGCAAAAGCCGATGATTCCCGCCATCGCGACAGTTGTCGCGGCGAGGAGAGAGGCAAATCCGACGAACCCCAGGGTGAGACGTCTCGGATTGTTTCCCAGGTAGTATGCCAAGTCGTCTCCCAGTGCGATGGCGTCCAGCTTGTCGCCAAAGCATTGCAGGATGATGATGGCTGCGATTGCGAGTATGCAGCCTGGCCAGAGGAGCTTGGGGTCTGTGCTTTGGAGGTCGCCCAGCGTCCACCAGGTGATGCCCGCCAATTCTTCATTGTGCGCCACGGACAGCAAGTACATCAGCACGCTGGATGCGATGGTTCCTGAAATAACTCCTGACAACAGCAAGGTTTCGCTTCCGCTTTTGCCGCAACGGCTGATCCATAGCACCAATGTCAATATCGCCAGCGCACCAAGAAAAGCGCCCGCAGGAACAGCAAACGCACTCTTGGCGTAAAACCCGAGGACAAATGCCAATGCCGCCCCGACGCTTGCGCCGCCAGACAATCCCAATGTAAACGGCTCGGCCAAGGGATTGCGCAAAACCGCTTGCAAAACCATCCCGGACAACGATAGGCAACAACCAACCGTACAAGAAGCCACTACACGCTGAAATCGCAAAACAAATACAGGATGCCAGCCGTCAGGCCCGTAAAATTCAGACGGACTTAGCCAATAGGAACCTAGGCACAAGCCCAAAAAGGCAACTAAAACCAATAAAACCAAGGCTAGCGGCAATCGGAGAAACTTCATTTTTTCAACGCCTCGAGTTCTTTTCGAAGCACGTCAATGCCATCGCAGATCCTCGGACCTGGCCTTTGCACAAGGTCGGAATTGGGCATCATGATGATTCGGTCCTGCTTGATTGCATTGAGCTTTCCCCAAAATCTGTGGCTTTTCAAATTGTCACGAGGCATGGCAGTCCAGACGACAACGTCAGGCTGATTCGCTAAAACCCAATCAAACGAACATTGAAAATAAGGCTGATTGACATTGCCCGCAGAATTTTCAGCGCCGGCACGCGACAGGATGCCGTCGGCCAAAGAACCCGTCCCCGCAATCATGATCGGAGCGTCCCAAATGACCCAAAGAACTTTGAGACCAAGCTTCGACTTGGGGGCGGAACGACTCAAGACACGCTCCTTCTCAACGCGTGCAGCTTGCTCGCAGGACAAGGTCTTGCCCAATAATTCAACCCACTCGAGGTACTCCTCGACAGTCCTGCATTGCTTCTGGATGCAACGAATCCCGTTCCGCTCCAAGGGCTTCTTGACCCCGGGATTCACCAGGTCGTTCGTAATCACCAAGGTGGGCTTCAACGATAGCAATTTCTCCAAGTCGGGATCGGAAAACCGACCCGCTATCGGCAACGACAACGCCGCCTCGGGATAGTTGCAGACCTCGCTCCGACCAACCAATTGATCTCCGCAACCCAATTGATAAACCAATTCCGTCAAACCAGGAGATAACGAGACAATGCGCTCGGCACAAAAAACCTGAATCGACAGAATCAACCCAAGAAGTCCAGCAAACCTAAAATCCAGCATTCTTTTCATAAAAATCAAATCCTTCTAAACACTTATCGTAATTTGGGTAATTTAGCATGACTTTCCGCCCCCACAAAAACAACGCGAAATCTTTTTGTTAAACGCAGGGATTTGAGGGTATAGATCTCGCAAAGCTTGCCAAGTTTCCGTCGCAACAACCAAAAATCGAAAACGCGGAGGAACGTGAAGAAAGAGGCACCCAGGGTGCCTTCTTTAGCAACCAGGCCATGACGAAGGCATAAACATGCCACCCTGGGTGCCCTTTGTAAGCGCATTTGGCGTGGGGCGAGGATAGCACCTAGGGTGCTCTGTAGTGCGCATCCGGTGCGACGGAAGAGAAAACTCACCACCCAGGGTGCCCTTTGTAAGCACATTTGGCTTGGGGCTTTGAGGATAGCACCTAGGGTGCTCACAAGAGCATCTTGAGTTTGCGGAAAGCATAAACTCGCCACCCTGGGTGCCCTTTGTAAGCGCATTGATAGCACCCCGAATGCTCTCATTGATAGCACCCCGAATGCTCTCTAGGCTGCCTTTGGCGTGGAGCTTTTAGGATAGCACCCCGGATGCCTCTAGGCTGCCTTTGGCGTGGAGCTGATAGCACCTATGGTGCCTTCTAAACTGCCTTTGGCGTGGAGCTGAAGCACCTAGGGTGCCTTCTAAACTGCCTTTGGCGTGGAGCTGATAGCACCTAGGGTGCCTTCTAAACTGCCTTTGGCGTGGAGCTGATAGCACCTAGGGTGCCTTCTAAACTGCCTTTGGCGTGGTGAACGCGAGAATTTACCACTCTGGTGCCTTGCTGAGTCCAAAGCCTTCATGGACCACCCCGGGTGCCCTTACTGTTCCAAAAGCCTTCATAAATCATCCGGGGTGCCTCTTTCTTTGATTTTTATTCATGTATTCATTTATTGCAATTAAAGTGAAATATTATAGTGTTCATTTTTTGTTTTTCGATCTTTTACTCTTTCAGTCTAGATGTCTTTATCGCGCCAAAGACTTACTTGATAGCACCCCAGCTAATCCTTTTCGTGCTTGAAATAATCTTCTGGAATGTCAGCGGTCATGGCGATCACAAAAAAGTTTGGCTGTCAATTGGCTTCATTGCAGTATTCTGCATGATTCTTCATTTGTTTGCAAAAGTCATAATAGAATGAATGAATCTTATTTCAATATTTTTCGAGCAACAAAAAATGACAAAAAATAACAAAAAATAACAAAAAAAGTGTCAAAATAAATTTGCACTGCTTGCTTTCAGCAGTATTTTATGGGTTGGATTCGTTTGAATCAGATTACTCGTGACTGAATTGCAACCAAAAAACGAAGGGGAGGGCCCATGGGCT
>JAGVUR010000167.1 GCA_019136135.1 Verrucomicrobiota bacterium | reverse complement strand
TTCCAGCACCACCCCGATTGTTCCAGCACCACCCCGATTGTTCCAGCACCACCCCGATTGTTCCAGCACCACCCCGATTGTTCCAGCACCACCCCGATTGTTCCAGCACCACCTCGATTGTTCCAGCACCACCCCGGATGCCTCAGTACCACCCCGGGTGCCCCAACAGCACCCAAGGTGCTCTCATCCCACTCCGGATGCCCCAACAGCACCCAAGGTGCTCTCATCCCACCCCAGGTGCCTCAAAACCACCCCCCGGTGCTCTCAAGCCATTCGGGATTTTTCGATCCTGCAAGTTGAATTGGATTCAAAAAGGGAGGTTTTGGAGTATAGTATGCAAGTTCCTAGATGTTGAGACGAAAACAGGTGTTAGTATGCTAATTGCGAAATTGGGTTTGGTATTTGTTCTCTTGGTTGGTTTTCTGTATGGCGATGCTGAAAGGTTTCGACTTGGTCATGGCGAGTCGCGCAAGCTAGTTGTCGAAGGTCGTGGATTGGTTGGGGTACGATGTCGGCTTGATTTGCCAGATGGTCGTGAAGGTTGGGGCGGTCATTGGCTTGGGTTGACCTTGGATGGAAAGCCGATGCCCGATGTGGTGAATTCCTCTGGGGTTGTCGTGGATTTAAGTCGGATTCCCTTGCATCGCGAGCCGTTGCGTGACGGCGAAAGCGGGTTGTGGTTTGTGAAGGCGGACAGCGATTTTGTCGCCTTCAATGCCAGTGGCGGGACTCGATGCTATGATCTCAATGGCTTTTTGGGTGGCTCAAATAGCATGAATGACCTTGGTGATTTTCGTAATTCGTACTACGACAAGGTGTTTCGGCTAGACAAGACGGCACGGGGCGTTGAATTGCGGAATTGCCATCCTCGCTTGTCAATGGTTTGCGAGGCTTACTATGGGGATGAGATCAGTCCCGGATTGCTGGCGTCTCAAGTGCCGGTTGGTCAAGGGGTGTATCCCTGGAGTTTCCCTGAACTTGGTTGGGACGGGCTGATTTCGGCACGTACATGCATTGGCGAGTTCCAGGCAATTCAGGTGATGATTCGGAATATCGGTAATTCTGATGTGGAACTCAAGCCGGCAGTCGATGGAGAGGGTTCGTTCGAGGTCTTGCTTCGCCAACAGGCCTATCGGGAAGTGAAGGAAGAGAAAACCCCGCTTGAACGATCTCGCCACGACACTTGGGGAATCAAGCCAAATCTGGTGCCGGAACGATTGGAGGCCATAGCCGAGGCGATACCCCTTGAACGGAACCGCAGCTGCAGCCTTTGGCTGATTTGTCGCGTGAAAAGCGATGCAAAAGCCGGTCGTTACCGCATGAAGTTGCGCTTGACAGGCGATGTATCGATACCTGTCGAGATTGAGGTATTGCCGTTTCAGCTTGTTGACAATGGTCGGATTTATGGCTTGTGGACGAATTCATTGCCTGGGAAGGATGATGATTGGCGTGCCCGGCAGGTACGCGATTTGAAGGAGCATGGGATTAACACATTGTTCTTGGATGCCTATACTGTTCCCGTGAAGGTCGGCGAGGACGGCGAGCCAGACTTGGGCAGGTTTTCTGAAGCTTTGTCTTGGTGCGAGCGCGAGGGGTTTAATCGGAAGGTGTTGATTTATGGGTTGTTAAATCCGCTGTTGCGTCAGATCGAGGCTGTATCTGGCAGCAAGGATTGCTCGTCTGAGGCCTGGCGTCGCGTCGCGAGGAAGGTATTTGTTGCGATTCACGAATTATGCGAGAGTCGTGGTTTCAAGGTGTACTTTCATGGTGTTGACGAGCCTGACGTGCATCCGAAATCGATGCCGTTTTTCGAGTCGTTTGTGACTGCTTTGCGGGAATTTCCCGGTGTTCGGATTGGTTCGAATGCCTCGCCATCGGGCTATTTCAGATTTCATTCCCAGATCGATTTCAATATCTGCGGCGATGCCTTTGATTCGCTGATCAATGGGACGCCGCAGAAGAACTTCTTTTTCAAGGATTGGGAAGCGGCGGACGTGGATTGGATGAAAAAGCATATTCGCTACGCATACGGACAGGTTAGGGCAAATGACGGCTTGGGGGCAAGGCGGCGATTCGGTTTCCTGCTTGACGGCTTGGGAATGGAAGGATATTGGGGATTCTCCTACCATTGGGGGAAAAGCACGATGAACGTGGCGTGGCCATATCCCGAAAGTGATGGGACGACGGGCACGACACAGGCTTGGGAAGCATTGCGAGAAGGCATCAATGATTCGAGATACTATGCGACCTTGCGAAAGCTTAAGCCCGATGCAACCCTGGTCCTGCCATCCCCGGCTGAACTGAATCAAATGACGGCAGCCGAACTGCAGGGATTGAGAGATCGAATCATCGACCAGTTGATCGACACGAAAACGAATCAATAAGGAGCTTAGACTTATGAAGATACGAAACGCAATGTTGGCAATCCTGGCGTTTTGCCTCAGTTGCTTTGGCGACGCCCTCTTGCCTGTAAGGTCGTACCAGGTTCATCCTGGGAATTACATGAAGCACTATGGAAGCAGCCTGGACAAGGATTTGCGCGAGGATGGAGAAGGGCGGCTGGGGTTGCTGATTGACGGGAAGAACCAGGAAACTGGAGTTTGCTATGTCTTTTGGCGTTGCAAGGCCGAGGATGCCTATATGTGCTTTACGCTGGAATTGAGCGATGAACACCATGTGTCCAAGGTTGGAGTCAGGGGAAAGAACAACACGGGGATGTTCGCGAACCCGTTGCGTGGATTCATCGAGACGAGTTCAGATGGCCTTGAGTTTAGCGCACCTGGGAAGACGGTCGAGTTCAATGCGGTCGGGATTGGCGACTGGCTTGTTGAATTGCCGGTGGATCAGCGGGCGCGATTTGTCCGCGTGACCTTGTTCTCGAGTCCCGTCAAGTATCTCAACGTCAACGAGCTTGAGGTTTTCGGGAACTAGCGACGGTGGATTTACTCCCTTGAAAGCGTTCCGTAGTTGCGAGGATTTTTTTGACCTCCGATACCATCGGCCCACTCGCAGTAAGTTCGTCCTTCGCCGTCGTCGTCATTGACCAGGATATTGAATCCAATATCCGACTCGGTTCCTTTCAGGGGATGCAACTGGTGAATCGGGACGAACAACTCGTACCAGAGACCGTCATTTTTCTCTGCGATGACGATCGATGCGTCAGTAACCACGCCTCGCCTTGTGATATTATCCGGGAGTTCTGGTGTCCAGTAGTTTCTCATCTTGTAGAGGATTGGTTTTCCCTTGTGGATTTCGGCGATGAATTCGAAGCAATCCTGTCCGTCGTTTCGAGGATCCAATCCGAATTGGATTGAGTCCTTCTGCCAACCTTCTTCCGGCTTGCCATCTGGAAGGAGCAGCGTTTTGTCCGGCACCTTGACCAGTAGCCTTAGGCCTGTTTGATCGAGCATTGCCTGGCAGGTTGCAGGTCCGTCGTTGGTGTCGCCAATCTTGAATGGCTTGACATTGGTCCAATCGTCGTCATTGCCGTCAATGGCGAAGGTTGAACCGGGAGTCTTGAACGTTGCCTTGCACAGGATTTTCCATGGTGAATTATTGTCTGTTAGCCTAGCAAGGACGACTTTGTCAAACCATGCTATTTTACCAGTTTTATCACCATAGTTTGCCAGGACGCTCAACTTGAACTCGCTGGCTTCATCTTGGGTAACGTTGAATACAGTTTGCGCGGTTTTCCAGTTTTTGTCCAAGCTAATTGACAAGGCATTGATTCCGTCTTTTTCGGGGAACAGCCTATTTCCGTCCTTGTCCAGGATGCTGAACATGACTCCTGCCTTGCCTTCGCCCCGAGCCTTGTAAGCCAGCAAGTACGTTTCGCCCTTGCGAATCTTCACTGATCCTGCAATTCCAAAATGAGCTGGTCCAGTAGTCTTTATCGCATTGGAGCCGTCTTCTCCGGCACCATGGTCGAGTACGTGGGGTGTGTTTACTGGGAAATAGAACCAATACTGGGTGCCATTGGCAAAATCGCCATTGACAATCAGGTTGGCATTCAAGCCGGCTGAGACCTCAAGTAGCAAGGGCAAGGAGAAGTCAACGCCATCCACTTGAAGCTTGAAGGAGGATTCGTACACGCCAAAGGCGGCCGTTGCGGGAACTGAAAGCTCAACCATTCCGTCGCGGACAGTGCCTTGCCAGCCTGGCGGAACTGAAATGGACAACGATGCTCCGGCTGGCAATGAGAGCCTAGTAGCGAAGTTTTGGCCTGGTTTCAGGAGGCATTGTTTGGGAAGGGAACTCTTGCATTGTGCAAGCAAGGTCAATTGGTTCAGGTCTCCGCCTTCCAGGTATTGCGGGCTTGAGGTCAACTCGAAGTTCGGCAAGGAAGCATCAAGAAGCAACTGGCGCTCCACGTCAAACATCGAGACCAGGTTCAATTTGCCCTTAAGTGGCAGCGTCGCCTGGCAGGCATTGTCTGTCCACATGACAATCACTGGGGTTCCTTTGCGGTTGAACAGGTACGCTTCGTACTCGGGGCCAGAGAGGTCTCCCACATAGGTCGCATGCTCCAGGCGATGTGTCATGGCTCTATACGCGGGAAACGCCGGCAGCGGGTAGTCCTCGTTGGCGAAGAATGAATAGCGGGAGTTGGAGTTGTCGTCAAACATCTGGAATCCGAATGTTCTGATGATGTTTTGCGATGCATCGCGGACATGTTGTTTTACGACATTTTCAGCGATGGCACGCGCATCCGTAGATCCTCGCCATCCCATTTCCTCGGAGTTGATCAGTTCTGGCTTTTTGCCCATTTCAACAAGCATTTCTTTCCAGCTTGAAGCCAATGTGGAACCGCGCTTTTGGTTGCCAAGGTAGTGTGCGGACAGCATGTCGAAAGCGGGTTTTCCTCCATCGAGCTTCACGGCTTCTTCCAGGAAGTCCACCTGCAAGGGGGCGCCTGGGTACACCACCATGGCGGGATCGACGGATTTCAGCGCGTCATAGGCAACTCGGAGGTACTTGCTCCATGCCTGAACATCACCGCAGGTCCAGAATGCAGACGTGTATCCTGGTTCGTTGGTCACCTCGACATGGCGGACACGTCCCTTGTAGCGTTCTGCAAGGATTGTCACGAAGCGTCGCCAATCCTCGTAGTCTTTGGGCGGGTAGTAGAGGTATTTGTACTCACCGCAGACAGTTAGCTTTTTATCGTTCGATGTCGATGCCCAGGCGGGTTGCGCCCCGATTGCCATCAGGATGTTCATCTTGTACTTTTCGGCTCTTGCCAGTCGTTCGTCCAGGTCAGTCCATTGGAAGCGTCCTTTTTCAGGTTCTCGAATATCCCACTTGACACTGTGCAGACGTGCCCATTTCGCCCCGCCGAGGAATGCTCGACGCATCTTCAGTTCTTCACGTTCTGGCCATGTGCGCAAGTGATAGCCGTCGCCATGCAAGGCGTGACAGCCAAAACGGGAAGCCTCGATATACTCGGGGACGACAGGCTCCACAGCCGCATACGGCAGGGAGGCTTTCTCCTCGCCGCAACGCGCGCGAATCGTGTAATAATCTCGTCCGGACGCAATCCATGACACGGTGCAAGCTCCTTTTGCGAACTCGCTGCGGAACGTGTTGACTACGGCGCCAGAATCATCGACGACCTCGCCTTCAAGTGTCCCAGTGTCGCCGTTAAGCAATCTTGCTTCCAAGGTGACTTTGTCTCCGGGATGGTAGATGCCGCTGAACCCGGTTGTCTTCAAACGCAGTTGCCGTTTCAACGTTACTGGTGACGAGGTTTGCCTTAGCGTGATGGCGTCAAACGTGATACTGGTGTGCTTTGCCATCGTCCGATTTTTGATGACCAGCTGATTTTCACCCTTGGAGACCTGGAAGACCACGTCAAAAGTGACGGGGCCCTTCTTGCCATGGTCGCCTTCTGGCAATTCGAAGAGCTGGCATTGGCCGTTAGGAAGTTCGATTTCAATGGGATCGACCGCATTGTGCTGGTTAACCCATTCGCAGCAATTGACGGTTAGCCGACGCAAGCCGGCGGAATCTTCGTTCCACTGGAGCGACAGGTTGCAGACCATTTCGTCAGGCAACATGAATATGCGCTCGCTGGGGGAATAGAGGCCATTGACAATCGGAACAGGGCTATATGCCTTGTTTTCGGAGATCACGTGCCACCAGGTTGAACTGGCGTGATCCATCGTCTTGGCATTTCGGATCCAGGGTGCCGAACCATACTCCCATGCCCGATAAGGGATGGAGAAGTCATATTTGGAACCATTTGGCTTTCCCAATTGCCAAACGATTTCTCCTCCGCCATGTCCCAGCAGGCAAAACAATAACAAAAGCAAGACTCGACGCTTCATTTCGTTCTCCGAGACTAGGGGCGGTGGTTGGCAATTATGAATCCAGATCAATCCAAGGGGTATTCTGTTTCCGGCAGGCAGGTGTAGTCGGCGAGGATTTCCGGCTTGTTCGCCATGGTGTCTTCCTTGGTGATTGGCCTGATGACCTTGCATGGGACACCGGCTGCGACGGTATGGGAGGGTATGTCGCGAGTGACGACCGAACCGGCTCCGATGACGCATGCGTCGCCAATGGTGACGCCGGGGCAGACGGTGACATTGGCGCCGAACCAGCAATCGTTGCCGATGACTACAGGTTTTGCGTAGCAGAGTCGGGCTGGCTTTCCGTCCTTGTCATGCATCAGCTTTCTTTCGCCTGGGAGGAGTGGATGGAGAGGCGTCACGATCGTAAAGTTGGGACCGAAGCTGTTGTGGTTTCCAATCGTGACGAGTGCATCGTCCTGGATAGTCAAATTGTAATTGAAGAAATTGTTGTGTCCGATGGTCGTATGCTTGCCGTAGTGGAAGAACACGGGACCTTGGATGAAGGAACCTTCCCCGAATTCGTTGAGGATAAGCTCCAGGAGCTTCTGGCGGATTTCCACGTCGTCCTCGTCGGTTCGGCTGTACTGGGCGCTCAGCTTGTGCGATCGAAGCTTGAGTGCTCTGAGTTCGGGATGGCCGGGGCGGAAGAGAACGCCAGCGAGAAGTTTGTCTTCTTCTTTCATGGTTTTGCCTTTGTTGTGTTTGTTTCAGAGGACTTCACTGAGGATTTGCAGTGCCTGGGCAACATGCTGGGATTCGATGTTCAATGGGGGCATCAACCTGAGAACGGTCTCGCCGGCCGTGAGGACGAGCAAGCCCTTGGATTTGCAATCGGTAACAATCTTTGTCAACCGTTCCTTTGTATCCAATTCAACGCCGATCATCAAGCCTGCGCCCCTGACGTCCTTGATGTAGTCTTTCGCATCCTTGATCTTGTTCAATTCGCTGAAGAGGGCATGGGATTGCTCGCGGACATTGTCGATGACCTGCTCATCCCTGATGATGTTGAGGACTTCGACTCCGACAGCCGAGATAAGCGGATTGCCGCCAAATGTGGTTCCGTGGTTTCCGGGCTTCAAGACATCTGCCAGTTTTGGCGCTACTTGGAAGCATCCCATCGGCAATCCGTTGGCAATCGCCTTGGCGATGGTCATTGCATCGGGTGCGACGCCGTGGCGCTGGTAGGCGAAATAGGTTCCGGTTCGTGCCATGCCGCATTGGATCTCGTCTGCGAGAAGAAGCAGGTTGTGGGTGTCGCAAAGCTTGCGGAGTCCCAGCATGAATTCCTTGGTCGCGGGGATGACGCCGCCTTCGCCTTGGACCGGTTCCAGAAGTATGGCGACCGTCTTGTCATTGATCAGTTTTTCGACGGATTGGAGGTCGTTGAAGTTGGCGAATACGAAGCCCTGCATGTCAGGACCGAAGCCTTCCCTGTACTTGGCGCGTCCCGTCGCCGCCAGCGTCGCCAACGTGCGTCCGTGGAAGGAGTTGTCCATGCAGATGATTTCGTAGCGCCCCCCATTCATCGAACCCCATTTTCTGGCGACTTTGATCATTCCCTCGTTGGCTTCGGCGCCGGAGTTCCCGAAGAAGAATTTTCCGTTGAACGATCTTTCCCCGAGCATTTGCGCGAGTTTCGGGGTATGTTCGTTGATGTAGTAGTTTGAGCAGTGGACGAGCTTGCCGGCTTGCTTGGCGATCACTTCTGTGATCCGTGGATGGCAATGCCCCAGGCTGCAGACGGAAATGCCCGAGGTGAAGTCCAGATATTGCTTGCCTTCGCCGTCCCAGACGAAGGAACCCTTTCCCTTGGCAATGACCATGGTTCTATTGTAGGTATCAATGATGTTGGACTTTTCAAGCTTGACGATTTGTTCGAGGTTTTCCATAGTCTTTGATTGTGTAGGTTAGTTGTTGCTGTCTGGTGCGGATACTTTTCTGATGATGTCCTTGCTAAAAAAATTGATTCCCATTCCTGCGTCGACGACGATGGTTTGGGCGTTGATTCCACTGGATCGTGGCGAGAGTAGGAAAGCCGCCACGTTGGCCGCTTCCTCGGTTTCCAATGCTCGGCGCCTGGGAATGACGGTTTCCGCGTAAAGGTAGGCGTCAATGTATCCAGGAATGCCAGCAGATGCCGAAGTCTTCAAGAGCCCTGGTCCGACGGCGTTGACCCTGATGTCGCGGGCGACTTCCGTGGCGAGGGATTTGGCGAGGAAGGCGACGGTCGAGTCGAGCGCCGCTTTGATCGGTCCCATGTAGCCGTAGTTTTCGGATGCCATTTTTGTGGTTGAAATGCTGATGGTCACGATTGAGGCGTCGCTTGCGAGCAAGGGACTGAGTTCATTGGCGATTTCGACCAGCGAGAAGCAGGAGATTTGCAGCGCTTGCAGGAAGTCTGCCCTGACGGTCTGATGGAATGGCTTCAAGCCTTCAGAGTAGTTTGCAAAGGCGATCGAGTGGACAATCCCGTGAACCGTGGGAAAAATCGCCCCGATGTTGGCTTTGAGCGCCCCCAGCTGCTGCTTGTCTTCAACGTTGCAACAAAGCGCCTGGGCATCCGAACCGATGAGAGCACGATTCTTCTGGAGAAGATCCTCGTCCTTGAAAACATAGAGGAGGTTCGCACCGTTCTCGCGAAGTACCTGAGCAATGCCCCAGGCGACACTACGCCTGTTCGCAACTCCGAATATGACAATGTTTCGACCTGCTAATCCCAAAAATGACATGGCAAAACCTAATTGCAATAAAACGATAAAACTTAAAAGGTAAATATAGCCGTCATTGCGATTTAACCCATAAAGTCAAAACAAAAAGTTCTTGCCAAATCGCGATGACCGGAGTTGCGACGGGGAGTTTTATTCCGTCAAGACGAAAGCGCAAGCGGCGTCTTGAGGAATGTGGTTGTTTGCGAAGACCTTGAGTTGGACGGAGAGGATTTTTGCGATCTTGTGCTTTTTCGCGTATGGGAAGTACGGGATGGTGTCCTTGGGATTGTTGCCGTCGATGTTGCCATCTTGCAGTGGGATTGCCGTGATGTTGAAGAGACCTGGCTTTGCTTGTGCGATGGTGACGTACGGTGATGATGGCCTGTTTTGCCCATCGACTCTCAGCCTTGATCTCGCTTGCAGCTGGATGTTGTCCGGTGTGTTTCCGTCTTGGTCTGTGACGACGATTTGGAATTGTGGTTTTCCGTTGTCGACCAGGAATGATTTAGGAATGATCTGGACTTTCAGTGTTGATCTGGCAGGTTTTCTCGGGTTGAATTTGAGCGCTGCATTGACTGCTGCGATAGCTGGTCGTTCCAGTCCGCAGGCGGTATCCCGATCGTAGATTGGGTGTGTTTTGCCAAAGTGCGTTACTCTCCAGTGTACGAAAGACGTGTCACCCAGGTCGTATCCAAGCAGGATAATTGGTGCGCCGTCGCTTTGGAGTTTAGCGATGACTGGCTCTCCATTCGTATTTGTCGCCAAGGGCGTTGCGTCATTGGCTTTGATTGTTGCGACATTGAGTCCGTTGTGTTTTGCGGATCGCTCGGCGTCAAATTCCAAGATAGCCTTCATGCTGGCTTCGCCCAGGATTTTGAGCGGGATTGGGGACGTCAGTTGATTGGGCAGGAGTTTTTGTGTGAAGGTTCCTGCCGGTGTGAATGTGGCCGTGGCGAGCTGCTGGAGGAATGGGTTGTGGTTGTGGCAGGAACGTGAAATGACCAGGGCGACACCATGTCGACGCAAGGCCTGGATCGTGTCGATTTCATCTTTTTCCAGCAGTCGATGTGCGTCGAGAAAGATAGCTGCGAGGCTGTTCCATGCTGGTTTAAGGTTATTGTTTTCGTCGATGAATTCATTATGGTCGAGCGAGGTTTTGGTGTCGTTTCCTGCGAAAGCGTATCCTCTTGCCACTTGGTCCATGATGTAGCGTTCGAAGACATTGGCGTTTCGCCTGTCGGTGAGCGCGATCAGTCTTGGCATGTTTGCTTCCAGTTGTCGGAGTTGTCGGAGGTACTTTGCGGTCTGTTCGAAGCGTGTTGTTGCTCGTTGCAGGGTTGCTTCGTCATTTGCCTGGATGACTGAGAGCAGATGGTTTGGCGATTTTGGATTAAGGATGGTTTGGACGGATGGCTCCGTGGCGTCGGCAGGCAATGGTTGGATGCCGTAGATGGCTAATGGTCGCAGGTTGAGCACCAGTATGGCATGGGCGTTGTCTGGCAAGTTGGCGAAGTTAAGGTCAGCGTTATGGCGAACGTTTTTGCCTATCGTTGCCAGGTCGGCGTTGATTTCGCTTGTGTTCGGCAGGTTGCTGACGATGTCACCGGGGTTGTTGAGCATAACGTATAGTGGCGAATGGAATGCCTGCATGGAATGGTAGCAATCGTCCGGGACGACGGCATCGGCCATCACCAGCGGCACGTGGTCGGAAGTCCAACCTCCACCAAACTTTTCGTGGTGTGGTCTGTTGGCATAGGCTTGTCCCTTGGTTTGGTTGGTGAGGTCTTCGAATGGTGCGTAGACCCAGTTGAGTGTGAATTCGGCGGATCCTATGATTGCTGGGGTGGCAATCATTGCTCGCCAGTACTTTTCCAGGTAGTAGGCGGCGCCTCGAGTATGGATTCCCCCGATGCCGCTTGTCGCCCAGGAGTACTTTGGACCATTCCATTCGGTGATGGCGAGGGGGCGGTTGAAGAGGGTGGCTTCGGCGGCAAGTTCAGCCAAGTCCCGGGCGACTTCGTCCAGGCGTCCGCTATAGCGTCCCGTGTACTGGTTGATACCGGAAATGTCTTCGTGGGGGAGCGGTTCGACGGTTTTGAAGTGTCCTGCCCTTACGTACATTATCGGTGCATTGTCCAGATTGCGCTGGCGGACTTTCTGGGCGATTGCGTCCAGTGGCTGGAACGCAGTCTGCGGGAAGGCGTCGTTGATGGAAGCACCCCATGAATCCAATTCGACTTCGTTGCCGACCTGGATTACTTGTGGCGATGCTTTCGAGAGGAGGGGTGCCAAGAGGTCGGCGCTGAAGTCGAAGTCGTACAGGAATTGGTCAAGGTCATCGAAAGATTTGAGGCTCTTGTAGGATGGTGTTGCGGAGGCTAGCTGGGTGATGCCGTGTTTTTCCAATAAGCTCCAGGTGGACTTGCTTCGAGTCATGCCGTAGAATCTGGTGCCCTCGGTCCACAGGTCATGGAGCATCCTGACGCTCTCTGTAGGGCATTTTTCCAGTGAGGAAATGAAGCCTGGTACGGCGGCGGTCCTGAAGAAAGCGGGTTGTCCGTTGTAGACGTAGGCCCAGTCGGGCATGTTACGTCGCGAGACATGCCGGAGGATTGTGCTGGGGCCCGACTGGAGAACCTGTGCGTGGCGCAACCCAACTTGGCGGGTGTCGTGGGCGACGACCCGTCCATCCTGTTCCGCGAACATGACCAGGGTAAACTGGTTTGGGGTTTGCGGCGCCCACAGTGGGCAGTGTGCATTCAGCCTGAGCTGCTTGCCGCCCTTGGTTGTTGCGTAAGCCAGTTTTAGCCCGGCATTTTTTGCGTCCAGCAGGAAAGCGCTCAAGGTATCGTGCTTGAGTTCTTGGTCAGCCTTGATGACGACAGTTAGCCATCCCTCGACCAGTGAATTTTTAGTTGTAAAAGCGGGTGCGTTGGCAGGCGGGAGCAGTTTTGGGATTTCCTGTGTGACTGGCTTGTTGGCCTGTGCGAAGACGAATTTTGTGGCGAATGAGTTCATGTATTGCGCGTGGATCTCTGGAAATCTCCTCAGGGATTCTTCGCTGGCTGCTATTTGAGTTCGGAGTTTAAGTAGCTTGGTTCTGGCTTCAAGCAGGCGCTTTGCGCGTTTATCCAGTTGTTGTTGGGTGACTTGTTCGATGGCGGGACGTGGTTTGATGGTAATCTTCCTGACGTCCAGATTGAAGTTGTCAGGGCTTCCATTGACGCTTTGTAGCCTGAATGCCAACCTGAAAATGGTTTCTGTTTCTCGCCGTGCTGCCCGTTTTGGCTTTGCGACGTTGAAATCGACGTCCTGCCATTCGGCGCTGGGGAATGGTACTGGTGGGATGTCAATGAACGATTCGGCGTTGTCCGGTAGTTGTGCGCATGTCCTGAGCAGGAATGGGAGTTCTGAGTTGAGCTGTTTGGCTCCGCAGCGGAGGGTTGCCGTGATGATGAAGTCGGTGATGTCCAGGAATTGTCCGTTGTTGCAGGCATATTTTGGGATGTTGATGTTGAGGAATACGGTCTGGTCGCCAGGATTGTCGGTAAAGATGACGTTTTGCCTGACGAAGGCGGTACCGTCCTCTTTGATGATCGTTGGCTTTGGCTGTGTAGTCGCCTCGTAGAGGACATGATTGAAGATGCCATCGGTGTCTTTAGAAGCTTCAAAGATGACTTTTGGCTCTTCGCTGTCTAGTCTTTTGATTTCGTCCTTGTATTGATCGAAGGTTGGGAAATCGAAAGCGATGTCATTTGTTGGGACTGCGTTTGGTTGTTTCCAGGGCAGTTGATTGCTCTTGAGGATTTGGGCTGCCTCTTCTGGTTTGGCGAGGATTTGCCGGAGTGTCGCGTCCCATTTGTTGAGTTGTTCGATATTATCGTTGATTCGAATCAGTTCGACTAGCGTGCGTGCCTCGATGTCCTTGAGCCTGTTGTATTCTGTTTTGACGGGATCTGGCAGGTCTTTCCATTCTGTTCTGTCATGGGTGAACGAGGGACCGTCGGGGAGGAATTGAACCGTATCGACGATGATTGCGCCAGCTCCTGTGGAGTTTTGCATGGGCAGGAGTTGGAATTGTACCAGGTTTGCGAAGTCAAGCTTTGGGAGGTTATTTGGGTCGCCGCTTCTGAAGTAGGTAAAGTCATCGGCAGTCAACGTGAACGTCTGCCAGGCATCTGTGAGGTTCAGGTGTTTTTTCGTGTGCCATTCGATGCCATCCAAGGTTAGGACACGGATCTGGATATCCTTTGGGAGGTCGGTATCGCGTCGTGCTTGGAATTGGATTTTGTCCACTTTTGCCGGCTTGGTCAGCGGCCAATTGAAGCGCGACCAAGGGCCTTGGTCGTAGGTGAGTCGCATGGCGGCATCGGAGCCATCGGCGCCAGGCATGGCCAGCTTGCCTCCCGTGGCGTTGCCCAAGTAGGAGATTTGATAGCGCCAGGTCGGAGCAGTATCGGCGTTTTCATCAGGGGGATTTGCCGCCAAGGCAATGGGGATCAGGCATAGCAGGAGAAGATTGCGCTTCATAAAGACCTCGGTTTTTTGTTCGTATGTCGTCAATTCTAGGAAAAAGAAAGCGGAGGCAAGCACAAAACTGCGAGGTTGCCGATGCAACGATGACAAGCTAGCTAGAAAAGTGAGCGGTAGAGGGCGGCCAACCTGTCCGCTTGCTCTTCAAGCCTGAATTCAGTCTTGGCAATGCTGTGTGCATCTATGGCGCGCTCTTGTGCCAGTGTTGGGTTTTCGATGATGCCATCGAGTTCCTGTGCCAGTTGCTTCTGGTCTCCGACCGTGAAGGTGGTCAGGGATTGCCTCAACTCAGGTCTCGGGACATTGGCGAGGATGTCGCTGACGACGAGTGGGACTTTTGCCGTTATGCATTCGAGCAGGACATAGGATAGTCCCTCGTAGAGCGAGGGCAGGATTGCAAGGTCGAAGGCAGGCAGGAATTGCGCGAGTCCCGGAATTGCCCCCATGAAAAGTGTCCTGTCGAAGACATCCAGTTGTTTTGCAAGGCTTTTCAATGATTCCCTTTCAGGTCCGTCACCGCAGAATGCGAGTGTTAGTTGCGTTGATTTTGCAATGGCAAATGCTTCGATTAGCTGGGGCAGTCCTTTTTGTCTGGCTAGCCTGCAAGGAACGACTCCGACCAATTGGTCTTGCGGGATGTTGAGTTTTTTGCGAGCCTCCTCGCGTGGGAGGAGATGCTTTTCAAAGTCGTCCGGCAAACCATTTTCAATGAGATTGAATTTGTTGGCTGGCAATTCAAGTTCGTTTGCGTCGTGTATTTCGGCGCGTCCCACGAAGACGTATGCATTCGTGCGTTTGGCTCCCCAGCGTTCAATGGTCTTCGTTGCGAGGGTAATGGCTACTGGCAGAGAGGGGTGGATGGCGAAAGCATGGGGCGAATAGAGGATCTTCGTCGTTGGAGAGGCTGGTTTTGCCATTCTTCCGACGAGTCCTGCGACGCTGGCGTGGAGATGCATCGTTTTTGGTCGCTCTTCGGCTAGGACCGCCTTTAGGCTTTTCAGGGCTGAGGGGAGTCCGACGATATTGTGACATTCGTACGGGTAAGCCCAGACCTTGCATCCCATGCGCTGGAAATCTTCCAGGTCTTGGGGAAAGGTCGGCTCAAAACGTCTTCCGAATGCGAAGATTCCGCATTTCAGCTTGCGTTTGATCAGTTCTGGTAGAAGGTAGTTGACGTGCCTTCGGACGCCCCCGCCACAGGCTTCGACGACATAGAGGATGTCGAGTTGATTTGCGCCCATTTTGGTTCTCCTTTCTTTCTAGTGCATAGTCTGCTTGGTCTCGCTATTTTTTTATTTTCTTTAGCGATTTGGCGGATGATTTGGTTTCTGGTTCTGGTGCAACCACGTCCGCTGAGACTTTTGGCATTGTGAGGTATTTTCTTCGTTTTTTTGGATCTTTCAGTGGTGTTTCTTTTTTATCTTGGATACGTCCTTCGGTTACGTGCACTGTGTTTGATTTAAAGTCGTTAAGTACGAGTTCGGTTGTAGTGATGCTTGGATGGACATTGCATAGGGTATTAATTTCGTCCAATTCTTTTTTGATCGCCTGTTCCATCTCCTCGGGCACTCTTCCATTGTTGGAGGCATTGAGTAGGTCGTGGCATTTCAGGAGTGAGATAATCTGCGTTGCTTGTCCTTTGAGTTCGAATCCAAAGTCGTCGAGATGGTCTCTAAAGAAGCCGACGTAGTATGCTGGCCTAGAGAGTGCCGATGCTGTTGGCATATCGATTTGTGCTTGTGTTTGGAATACCAGGAATGGCAGGGCTGCCTTGAGCAGTTCGTTTGCCATCTTTTCATCGTGTCTTTTTGCGCTTCTGATAGCGAGTGTTGCGAGCAGCCAGGAATAGTTTGCTGCGGCTGTCATTGATGGCCAGTTTTTTACCGAGCCGTATGTATCGGCGAAGATCGGTTGTCCTTCTCGTGCGGCTTCCGCGACGACAGCCAGCCTCTTGAGTTGGCTTGCGAAATCTCCGGATCCTCTGTAGTGGCAGACGAGTGTTTCGGCTAGCCATGGGATGGTATGGAGATTGAGGATGTCGCAGTTTTTGATTTCTTGCACGAGGTAGTCAAGGTTTTTATCGGCCATTTCAAGGAGCTTGATTTCACTGAGGCGTTCTGCGACTTTATAGATTGCGAATGTTGCGAGCGCTTCCGCTTCGATTCGTTCGGCGAAGTTTGGCGGGGTTATCTGCGGGAGTTTTTCGGAGGGTAGGATTATGGCGTGTATGAAGCCGCCATTTGCCTGGGTTTGTCTCAGCAGGTGTGCGGCGAGGAGTTTCATGTCGTTAAGCAGGACCTTGTCTTCCGGGAAGTGTGATGCGATATGGTCCATGGCGATCGCAGTGAGTGCGTTGGTTTTGAGGAAGGCGAACTTTCTGGGGACGGCAGGCGAGCCATGGGGGAGTTCTTCGTCTTCGAGGATCGCAAGGAATGCGTTATTTTGTCCGTAACGGGCGGCTGCTTTAGCTATAGGCTTGAATGCGAGCTTGGCGGCCTCCGCCCATTTTGTGTCTTTTGTCGCGGTTGCGAGTCTGGCGAATGCGATGACGAGTTCTGCCTGTTCATCCAGGAGTTCCTTCCCGTTGGGCAGTCCATGGAACCAATCAGGAAACGGCACGTCAACCTCGCCTGATTTTGGATCGATGCATCTAAGCAGCGCATTGGCGCCTTTCGTGGCTATTTCAAGGCATTCGCCTGCAGTTTTGGGGAGTTTGGGCAATTGGTGTCCCCTGTAGAGTTGGCAGGCGACTGTTCCGTCAGTCCAGTACGAATCGACTTCGAACATCATGACTTGCTGCGGCTTGTCCTGTGCCGAGAGTTCCATCCAGTTTTTCAATGCCAGGAAGTTCAAGGTTTCCGAAATGAAGTTTCCGACTTGTTGCTTTGCGATGAATCGGTCTTCGTTTAGCAGGCAGCGTCCTGTAATTTGCGCTGGCGTGAAAGCGAATCCGCTTGCTGGCGAGAATGCGATTCCCGCCAGGCTTGTCAAGGCTAGTTTTGAGGAGTTGAATTGGAAGCCCGTCGATTCCTTTGCGCACTGGACCACGTCGATTTTCAGCCAATCCCACTTGTTTGGGTTTTGGTTTCTGTCGAGCCAGTCTTGTGGCACGATGGTTTTTTCTCTTTCTGCTGCTGCGCACATTGATTTGATTTGATTTTTGAGGTCGTTGAATCGTGCTTTTTCGCTTTGCTGCAGAAAATCGAGTGCATTTTCGAGTGCGTTTTTCAACGAGAATCCAGTTCCGATATATGTTCTGCAGGGCCAGAGGTCTTCTCCTATTGAGATAAAAACGATTCTAGGCTCGTTATCATTGGGTGCATTTTCTGCAAGTTTTCTGTATGGTGCCTGTGTTGGCTCTGCTTCTTTGATTCCCTTATGGAGTTTTAGCGTGAGTTCCTTGTATTCATTTGGGGAAACCGTTGACGGTTTTGTGATGTTGTTGAACCAGATATACTGGGGTTGCTTGGTGTTTGCGCAGATGATTATTGCCGTGAAGAGCA
>JAGVUR010000190.1 GCA_019136135.1 Verrucomicrobiota bacterium | reverse complement strand
AATCCGCGTCTCGTTGTCCATGGGAGCCGCCGAGGACCTTCTACGAGGGACTCAACACCCTGTGGTTTGTTCGCGAAATCCTGTCTTATGTCGACGGCTTGGCGATCTACGCCTTGGGACGAGTGGATTTTGCGCTTCTTGATCTTTATGAGAATGACTTGAAGGCGGGACGGTTGACCAAGGAAGAGGCCTACGACTTGATTTGCCGTTTCCTTCTTGTGGCGGAATGCCATTATGATGGAATGCGGACAGTCGAGGGCTATTCCGAGCACGAGTTGGAGATTCCAATCACATTGGGTGGGTGTGACGCACAAGGCAATCCCGTGTACAACGACCTGACGAAAATGTGCCTGGACGCACATTGGAAGCTGGCGTTGGTCTTCCCGAAGCTCCATTGCCGGATCTCGTCGACCTCCCCGACGGATTATCTGGAACGAATCGCAAAATCCATCATTGACGGGCACAATGTCTATGCGCTGATGAACGACGAACGCACCATCCCCTTGATTCAAGGGTACGGGGTGCCGCTGGAACGGGCACGCTGCTACTATGCGTCAGGATGCTGGAATGGACATGCGGACAGCTGCGAGGAGACCGATACGGCAAACTATTTCTCTATGGCACGCGTCTTGGAAGCCACCATCCATGTCAATGAAGACGAGGAGCGCGAGGTGGGAGTCCAGTTCGATCGCCTGGACAATGCGTCATCCTTCGAGGAGTTGGTACATATCTATCTGGAAAATGCGATACAATTGTTTGTGAAGGTGATGTCGGATTACTCCAAGTATGGCGGCGTCAGCACGAAAGTCTGCCCGCATCCGACCTATTCCGTGTGCCTGGACGGCTGTCTTGAGACGAAGCGTGACGTGACGGCGGGCGGTTGCCTGTACAAGCCCAGGGTGATGACCTTGGCATTCCTGGCGAATGTGGTCGATTCACTTTGTTCCATCAATCAGGTTTGTTTCGTCGACAAGGCATGCACAGTTCCGGAGTTCTTGGATGCTGTCCGTAACAATTGGGAGGGACACGAGGCGTTGCGTCAACATGCGATGAGGGCGCCGTACTGGGGAGACCATTCGGACATTACAACCGACTTGATGAGGCGGATCATTGACGACATGCACGCCAAGACCCTTGAAATCAAGAATGACCGAGGAGGTCCTTTCATCCTCGCGGCCTGGATCTACCGGGAATTCAAGTTCTGGGGCGAAAAGACAAAGGCGACTCCCGATGGGCGTCGGGACGGGGCGTACCTCGCACAAGGACTCTGCCCATCGGATTTCAGGAACCGTTCCGATATCACCACTGTTATCAATTCATTGGGCGATATCCGAAACGAACACCTCTCTGGCGGTTCGAATTTCAATGTGTCGTTCTGCCGGAAATCCATTTCCGTTGATGCGTTGATTGCGATATTCCGGACGGTTGCCGCCAAGGGGATTCACCTGTTGCAGCCCAACTGCTTTGACCGAGAAACCTTGTTGGACGCGCAGCGACACCCGGAACTCTATCCGAACCTGATGATCAAGGTATGCGGATTTTCAGCAAGGTTCGTGGCACTCTCGAAATCTTGGCAGGACGAAATCATCGGTCGATGGCTCTACTAGGATGACCTATTACATATAATACAAAAGGAAACTCAATGTCTTCAGAATGGATTTTGACTGGTGGTCGCGTGATCGATCCTTCGCGTGGCGTGGACGGATATCATGATGTGTGCATCAAGGATGGGCGGATAGCGTCGGAGTCGGAGTTGTCGTCTCCGGTTCGGCTTGACATGTCAGGCAAGGTTCTTGCGCCTGGCTTTATTGATGTCCACGTCCATTTGCGGGAACCCGGCCAGACTCACAAGGACGACATTGCTACGGGGACTGCGGCTGCGAAGGCAGGCGGCTTTACCACGATTGTCGCAATGCCCAATACGATTCCGGCTCCCGATACGCCCGAGCATGTGGAGGCGATCCTGGCTTTGATTGCCCAAAAGGCATGCGTGCGTGTCGCGCTGGCAGGTGCGCTGACCCTTGGGCGCGAAGGAATGACCGAAACGGATGCTGCGGCCTTGCGCAAGGCGGGATGCCCCTTGCTGAGCGACGATGGTTCGACGCCGCAATCCGCAGGCTTGATGAAGCGCATCATGATTGCCGTCGCCGAGGCGGGACTGCCGGTGGTTGACCATTGCGAGGACATGTCGCTTTCCAAGCCGGGTCTTCTTCACGACGGATCTGTCGCCCGGAAGCTGGGCTTGCCCGGGCAACCGAGGTCGGCGGAGGAGTTGATCGTCGCCCGCGATCTTCTTCTTGCCGGCGAAACGGGATGCCACATCCATCTCCAGCACTTGAGTTCGGCAGGGTCGGTTGATTTGATCCGCTGGGCAAAGGATCGCGGAATCAAGGTTACTGCCGAGACGACACCGCATCACCTGTGCCTGACCCACGAAGCTTGCCTGGAATTCGGAACAAATGCGAAAATGGCGCCGCCCCTGCGTGAGGAAGAAGATCGCCTTGCCTTGATTCGGGGAATCGAGGACGGAACCATCGATATGATCGCGACGGATCACGCCCCCCATACAACACAGGAAAAGAACCAGGAGTGGAGCAAGGCGCCATTCGGAATCGTTGGCTTGGAAACGGCAGTTCCGCTTTGCCTGGACAGGCTGGTGCATACAGGATGCATGTCCATTGCGAAACTCATAGAACGATTCACAACGGGACCTGCAAAACTCCTCGGAAACCTGGGAGTTGACTTGGCAACCCTGAAAATCGGCGCACCAGCGGAAATCACAATTTTGGATTTGGATGCCACCCATACCGTAAATGTGGCGGATTTTGCCTCCAAATCAACAAATTGCCCATATGATGGCTTGGTATTGAAGGGAAAAGTCGTCAAGACAATCATGGGAAATTGCCGCTGATTGGAGCGACGCATCCTCGAAAATGCCAAAATCTCATTAATTTCCTGAAAAAATCGATTTGTTGATTTGCAAAAGGCGAATGGCGTGCGACATTATTAATCCGTCGCTGAAATCCGGCTCTGTTTCGGAACGGCTCCGCGACAAAAAAGTCGAAAAAGTTTTCCCCGATTGCTTGCAAAAGCGCGTTTCGGGTTTAACTTAATGATTCGCCGATTTTTCCGGTTTGCCGGTTCCGTCGGCGCGGTTCTTTGGAAATCGAGCAGCGCAATATGATGCGATTGTTTATGTAGAAATCTAAAGCTCCCCCCTGTCCCCTCGGGGCCCGGGGAGAGCCCCCTTAGAGAAAATGAAAGTAGAACAGGTCAGGCCCGGCGCCCCCCGTGGGGCTCCGGGCGAGCCTTTCCATTTTTGCGATGGAGAGTTTGATCCTGGCTCAGAATGAACGCTGGCGGCATGGATTAGGCATGCAAGTCGAACGGGGCGCCCTCGGGCGCCCAGTGG
>JAGVUR010000010.1 GCA_019136135.1 Verrucomicrobiota bacterium | reverse complement strand
GCCAGGTATGGCCATGATTCCCAACCGGCCAGGCTCAGGGTCAAAAGCCCCGGGGAGAGGCTGCTCAGGGAACTGGTGTCGGAGCGCAAGAAGCTCGTCAGGTATGTGTCGTCGCTGACGTCCAAGGGCAAGACCCTGGACTTCAAGGAGACAAAGGAGATCAACAAGAAGACCATAGCTTTCCTGAAGAAGCAGATCGAGGAGCTTGACAGGAGGATAGCGGAAGCAGGCAGGCAGACCGAGGAAATCGACAAGGAGATCGACTTGATGGACTCGGTTCCCGGGGTGGGCAGGCTCTCGGCGTCCGTTGTATACGGAACGTTCGGATCCCTGAGGCAGTACACTCGAAAGCAGCTTTCGGCGCTGTCCGGGCTATGTCCGGCGATCAGCCAGTCCGGCTCGTCGCCGGCCAGGGGCAAGTTGTCAAAGAAAGGTCCGAGCTACCTTAGGAGCATACTGTACTTGTGTACAACCCCGGCCATGAAGAAGATTCCGCAGTTGAGGGAACTGAGGGAAAGGTTGCTGGCGCGTGAAAACTCATGTAAAATGACGGCGAAGTGCGCATGCATGCGAAAGCTTCTTCTCATCATGAAGGGGGTTGTGGATTCCGGTGTCCCCTATGATCCGGACTACCAGCAAAAAAAACAAGAAAAATCTTCAAAAGTGGCTTGACTTTGACACATTATCTAAAGCCTTATTTGCATCACTAAAAATTCGCGTTTTTTTGGAAAATTTCAAGCAAGAATCATGCACAATCATTGACAAACATCGTCAATCTTCCAAACTCACAACCCATTAGGTAATCCGGATGATTCTTGATGACTTCAATCGATTAGCAGGCCATTTTTCCATACTTACTTGAGTACGAAATAAAAGTTTGGCTTGGAGTTCCCTGACCTCCACCAGGCCCGACAAGGGGATGCCATGCGGCAAAATTCCCGCATCTTCCCCGAAAACCAGCGGACAGAATTATGAATTATGAATGCTGAATTATGAATGAATTGTCGGCTTGTCCGACCTGTCCGATCTGTCCGACCTGTCCGACCCCGTCAGACCCCGTCCGACTAGGAACGCGCCATTTTCAGCCTCTTGACTAGTGACATCATCTGAGTACGAGCACCCCGGGTGCCCGTACTTAAAACTGTTACCGAATTATCCACAAAAAACTTTGCGTATCCTCTTCGTTAATTAGAAGTTTCTCGCTGGTGCGAACAAGCTTACTTGTCCTCTTGCTTGACCATCGACACCGGCACCAGGAACACCTTGTTCCCGTCAGCATCGCGTTCGCTAGCCTCAATCGGTTCGGACTTCTGCAACTTTGCCCCGATTTCGGCTCCCATCCGTCCAATCTTGTACGAATCCTGCGCTACGGTTCCGGCCAGCTTTCCTTCCTTGATCGCAGCCTTTGCGTCGGCATTCCCGTCAAATCCATAGATCAGCACCTTGCCGCCATAGCCGCTTGCCTCGACAGCGGCCAACGCGCCCAGCGCCATCTCGTCGTTCTCACAAAATACCGCCGCCAAATCGCCGCGGTGCTTGACAAGGTAGTCCTTCATGATCGAGTAAGCTTCGTTCTTGCTGGAATTCCCGTGTTGCTCCTCGACAACCTTGTACCCACCAGGAACTACGGCCGACTTGAAGCCCTCGCCGCGAGTTATCGCATACGTCGCAGAGGTCTCGCATTTGATGATCGCTACATTCTTGCTCGTAATCTGGGGATATTTCCCTGATTCCATCGTCTCAAGGAAGTATTGACCCGCCAAGACTCCGCCACCAAACATGTCCGAACGCAAAAATGCGTCAACCTTCGCACCGCCCGTGCCGATATCCAAGACAACGACAGGTATCGAAGCCTTCTTCGCCATCGACATGATCGCGCCCATCGACTCAGGACTGCATGGCGAAACAAGCAGCGCATCGATTCCCTGCGCGATCAAAGCGCTGATACCGGTCACCATCTCGTTCGCGTCGCCCTTCTGGTCATGGGTCGGCAGCAACCGTACTCCCGCCGCCTCGCAACCCTCACGAACGCCTTCGTCCATCGGGATGAAGAACGGGTTTGCCAAGTCGTACACGGACCAGCCAAAAACAGGACGGTCGTCGCCGGATACAGCCCCGCCACCACGGAAAATCCCCAATATAATGACGGCAACCAGCAATACCCCGCAGGATATCCCGCCAACGATTCGCGCAATACGGGCATTCGACGCCGACTTCGCCACATACCCACGCAAGGTATACAACGAAAACGCGACAACCAAAATTGCACCTCGGAAAATCCCGTACACGTTGTTCCCAACCCCGTACGTCGTCAACGCAGTCGATATCGTTGCCAGGAAGATCGACGCGACGATCGTGTTGAATATGCTCCCCGAGCCGCCGGCCAACGCAGTCCCTCCAAGCACGACGGCAGAAATCACCGTGAACTCAGTTCCCGTAGGCACGCCGTAGTTCGAGGATCCAAGATTCGCCGTCATCATCAACGACGTCAACCCCGTGAACAATCCCGTCAACACATAGACCATCGTCTCCGTATGCGGCAGATCAACGCCGGCCAAGAGAGACGCGCTACGAGAATTGCCCAACTCCAGCACATGACGCCCAAAGCTGGTCTTCCGCAACAACACCGTCCCCAAAATTCCCAGTACGATCATCACTGGGAAAAACAGCGGAATGCCGATGAACTCGGCCGTTGCGAAATTCGTAAACTTCGCATAATCCTCCCCCAACGACACCAATGTTATCGGCTTGTCGCTGACCCATTGGGCCAATCCTCGGTACAGATTCATCGTCGCCAACGTCGCTATGAATGGTGGCAGCCGAAGCCGGGTGACCAGCAGCCCGTTGCACAAACCCATCAAAGACCCCAAAACCAGAACCAGAAGGCTGGCAACGATCAAGCCAACCGCCGGAATGCCAGGGCAAATCAATCCGACGACCTTCGTGAAAACGACGGACCCCAAGGCAATTTGAGAGGCGATTGACAAGTCAAGGCCGCCGGTGATGATCGCAAAGGTCATTCCGATTCCGCATACGGCGTACATCGAGCCTTCGCGCAATATCCCGGAATACACCGTGGCATTTCGAAACGCAGGATTGCTGATCAGCAACACGCCCCAAAACAGCAACAACGCAGGTACGATCAAATGAGATTTTATCCAAGCTTTCATTTCGTTGACCCTCCTCGATTCATCGCCATAGAGGTCAAACTCCCAAATGACAACGCCAAAATCAATACCAGCCCAGTGACCATCGCACGCACAGCCTCAGGAGCACTCAGCAAATTCAAGCACATCTTGACAAACGACACAAACAAGGCTCCAACCAATGTCCCGGTCAAGCGACCGCGACCGCCAGACAGCGACGAACCACCCAATACGACGGCAGTGATGCAATCCAGGTCGAAGTTGTCGCCGGCACGAGGCGATGACGATCCCATGGTCGCAACATACAGAACCGCCGCCAATCCGGACATCAGCGCAGTCGTCACGTAAACCCAATTCAACGTGAACCCCACGTTGACGCCCGCCGTCCGCGCCGCCTGCTCATTCGAGCCTACGGCGCGAACCTTGACGCCAAAGGAGGTCTTGTGGTACAGCCATAGCATAAAACCATAGACGACAAGGACAACCAGAACCTTTACAGGAATGCCGAACACAAAGCCACGGCCCAAATAACTCAATGCCGCGTACTGCTCAGAACTCAATGTCGTCCCGGTGTTCCCCGTATATACCTGCGTGATTCCGTGAAAACATAGGCAGGTCGCCAGCGTCGCGATAAATGGCTGCAGCTTCAAGCGAGTAATCAGCAAGCCATTCAACAAGCCCAACAACCCTACGCACAAAAACATCAAAAACAAAGACAAGCCCAACGAAAAGCCAGACTTGACCAAAAAGCCCGTCAGCAAACTCGCGCCCAACGCCATCAAGCCGGGAACCGACAAGTCAAACCCTCCGGAACAAATCGCAAAGGTCATCCCAGCCGCGCCGACAGCCACCCATGAGGTGCGGTCAACCAATTCCAATAGCTGGGACGGATGGAGAACCCGTGGCTCGAAGATGCAAAACACACACGCCACAATCACAAAGATGACGTATATCCCATGCGTCTCCGCCAAGCGGCGAAAGCGCTCACGACGATTGATTTCATTTCGCTTTTCCATTGCCATCACCCCTTGCTAGCTCCAGAGTAAAACTCACGTTGACCAGTAGCACAAGACATCACAAGCTCCTCGTCAAAATCAGCCTGATCCAACAAGCCGGTCATCCGACCCTGGAACACAACACATAACCGATGACAGGTCGATAACAACTCCGACAACTCAGATGATACGACCAAAATCGACATGCCCTTCTTCGACAACTCCTCAAGCAAACCGTAGATTTCCGACTTCGCGCCAACGTCAATCCCGCGAGTCGGCTCCATCAAGATCAACACGCGCTCGCATTGAGTCGCCAGCGCACGAGCCAACATGCACTTCTGCTGATTCCCGCCGGACAAGGACGATATCGCCTGGTCGCGGCTCGTGTATTTGATATCCAAGCTCTCGGTATATTCGGCCAGCAAAGCAGCTTCCTTTTCGTCGTCAAGCAAGCCAAACTTGTTCAGGCGACAAGAACCGCCAAGGACATTGTCCAGTACGCCCATCGCCGCAAAAATCCCGGATCCCTTGCGATCTTCCGTAACATACCCAATCCCCAACTCGATCGCGGAACGAGGACATGAAAGCTTGTCAACACCACCCCCAACGTCCAAAATCACCTGCCCGTCCAAGCTCACAACCCCGGAATCAGGACGGTATAGGCCAAACAAACTCTTCACCAGCTCGTCCTTCCCGCATCCCATCAAGCCGGCAAAGCCCAAAACCTCGCCGCGATGCAACTCAAACGATATGTCTTCGTAAAAACCAACGCAAGACAAACCGGAAACCGACATCACAACCTCGTCGCCACGACCAGAAACAGAAGCGCGATGAGTCGTGACTGCCCGACCAACCATCAGCGACACGACCTCGTCCTCGCTGCTCGCACTCGTCTCAACCGTCGCAACATAACGCCCATCGCGCAAGACGCTGATGCGATCCGACAAGTCGAAGATCTCCTTCATGCGATGGGAGACATAGATCACCGTCTTCCCCTGACGCTTCAAATCTCGCACAATCCCATACAGCGTCTCCACCTCGCGAGTGTTCAAGGCAGCCGTCGGCTCGTCCAAAATCACAATGTCGCCGCCGATCGCCAGGGCATTCGCTATCGAGACCATCTGCTGGCAGGCAACCGACAACTCGCCCGCCAAGCTCGTTACCGAAATGTCAACCCCCATCGACTTCAGCAACTCCGCACCGCGACGTTCCATCTCACGGCGATTGACAACCCCGCACTTCGTCGGCAAGCATCCAAGAAAGATATTCTCGGCAACCGTCAAGTCGGGCATCAAATTCAATTCCTGGCACACGATTGAAATCCCAAGTTCCCGAGCACGGAGAACATTTGGAATCTCGACAAGCCGGCCATCAATCTCGATCGTGCCGGCGTCCGCCTGCAAAATCCCCCCAAGGATTTTCATCACCGTCGACTTGCCGGCTCCATTCTCGCCGACGACTGCGTGGATCTCTCCAGACCGAAACGACAGGCTTACGTCGCTTAACGCCGCAACCCCGCCAAATCGCTTCGACAGTTGATTTAGCTTTACTTCACCCATCGATTCAGCTCCACAATGATTTGCCCATTTCCTATTCCATTGTCAAATGCGACGCCCAGCGCCGATGCGTCGATATTTCGGCAGTACGAAAAACTCCAGCAGATTCCGAAGGATTTCCTTTTTGCCGCCCGACACCAACTTCAGTTCTCTTGCGATGCTTTCGAACGTGAAATATACTTTATCGCCACTTGAAATCAAATGCCTTCATTTCCAGAATTTTCATATCCTTGCCATTGACGATTCGCCCGCATGGGCTATATTAAACCTCAATTCATTGCCTGGGTAGCTCAGTGGATAGAGCAGAAGTTTCCTAAACTTTTGGTCGGAGGTTCGATTCCTCTCCCGGGTACCATTCCAAAAGCCGTAGCTCATCGAGTTGCGGCTTTTGTTTATTCCGCTTGTTCTGTTGAAATTTTACATCGATAATTCTTATCGGTACAAAGACAATCCTAAGCCAATTTCAAGACTCAACCATGCGTTTTGGTAATGGATATTGAAAAGAACATGGATAGGTGACAAAGTTGCTTTGAGTAAAAAACAAATCGCTTTTTAGCAAGGAGTTGTTCAAATATTAAGGCAACAGCTCCGGAATTGTTTTGGGCTGTTTTTTCCCCTGTCTTGAAAGGGGCATATGCGCATACGCGATGGCAGGACAGGGGAAAGGCGACCAAGTCGTACACAGGCAATGGAGATTTCCCTTGATGAACAAGTAAGCTGCATGAGTGCGGAGTTTAACGGAGTTGCATAATTGAAGAAACAAAAGTTACAAGCTATAAGCCTGTTTTCGGGCGCTGGCGGCATGGACATCGGCGTACGGGATGCCGGGTTCAATATTCTTGCTGATATTGAGTCCGACCAGCATTGCTGTGCAACGCTTAAGGCGAACGCTGAAGCCCAAGGCTATGCCTCCATGGTCATTCACGCAGACATACGAAATATTGACCCAAAGCAACTAATGGCTGACTTAGCCGTAAAGGAAGGCGAACTCGACTTGCTTTTCGGCGGACCGCCTTGCCAATCATTCTCATTGGCTGGGAAACAACGTGGTTTGAACGATGAACGCGGACTACTCCTTTTTGAAATAATTAGATTTGCGAAAGATATGCGCCCCAAAGTCATTTTCCTTGAGCAAGTCAAAGGCCTGCTTTCCTCAAAAGGCAAAAACAACAGGCGCGGCGAAGTATTTGAAAAGCTCCTAGAAGAACTGGAAGCCATAGGATACACGCCGAAATGGCGGGTAATCATGGCAGCTGATTATGGTGTTCCTCAATTGAGAGAACGCCTTTTTGTAATAGCAACGAGGGGACACAACGGATTTTATTTTCCAGAACGAACACATGCGCCGACAGGGGAGTCCAATTGGTTGTTTCCATACAAGCCATATGTAGGAATAGGTGAAGTCCTAAATGGACTGACAGAACCAGACCAAAAAATACAAGGTAGAACTGTCTACGATAGAGTGGACAGCCATGTTGATGTGACTCCACCACGCGATCGTGAACGAATTGCTCAAGTCCCCGAAGGCTCTTATTTGGCGGCTCAAACCCATCTGGGGGAAGATCTCCTTTGCGGCTTGTCGTCAAAAGATACAACCAAGTATTTGCGCCTTCACAGGAAACGCCCCTCAAACACATTGCGATGCGGGGAAATCTTTTACCACCCTACTGAAAATCGATATTTGACTCCTAGAGAGTACATGCGAATACATGGTTATCCTGACAGCTACATATTGAAGGGACCTATTCGATCAAGAACCGGTTCGGTTCCAAACTTGGATCAACATAGGCAAGTTGCCAATTCTGTGCCACCTCCCTTGGCTAAAGCAATAGCACTCCAAATCAAAAGTTTCCTAGATGAGCAAAATATTTGAACTGTACGGTTATCGCCTTGACTGCTGGAATGCAGAAGCCTCTGCCAATAGAGAAAAAGCATGGTGCCCTTTTATGGGTGCCGAGTGTGACGGCGGTGGGAATCGTTACCTTTCCGCATTGAACATCAGCAAAAACCCAAAGTTGAGGAAGTTTTTTCCCGGGGAAAAAATAGTCCAAGCAGGTGTTTGCTCTTTGCGTTTGCGAGATTCCGAACAGCCATGGATTGTTTGCCCACGTAGGCTGCTGTCCTTGAGGGGGCAGAATTCCAACTATCAAACTCATGTCCGTGAGCAATTGACCAAATACGCAGACCTTAAGCGGGGAATACCCTATCGGGCATGGTCCGAAGTTAAAATGAAAGTGGAAACTGCCAATGAAGATGATGAAGCAAAATCATTTGACTACACTTTTGATTATGTCATAGCGGGTTCGAGTCCCAAAAAACTCTCCGATGTGGCCGCCCTTATTGGAAAGGAACCTGGCGCAACCCAAAAAATGGCTGTAGCTAACCAATATACATTAGCCTCGAAAAACGGTGAACTGTGGATTGACGACTTTCCTTCTGATCCAATTGTTATTGTTGAAATCATGACATCAAGCACATCAGGGGGCGATAAAAACAAGCGAACGCAGATTGCAATGGCTTGTGAAGATGCCGTTGTTTCTCCGGAAAATCATAAAGCTCCAGGTATTAACTATCGCCAAGTATGGGCGAGAATGGTTAGCCAGTTAATTGTAAAATCACAAGTCGGGCTTGCTTGGAACGGCAAAACGATCTGGCTTCTTCAAGACCTTCTTGCTCAATATATTTCAACAACTACAGCGCTGGATTTGTCAAAGTACATTGCTCAACAGCCTGATGAGGTGAATATTCTTGCTTTCGGCTATGGCGAAGTCGATGAGCATCCCCCAGTTCCAATCATTGAATTGCAAGACTCTATTTTTTACGCAGGACCTATAACTGAAAACACGGATCATTCTGATTCTAAAGGCTTCGTTGAAATTATAAAAATAGGCGCTCCACCTGTAAAAGAACACTTATGGAGATCTTTGTTTAAAAAGAAACCATGTGGAATTATCACTCGTAGATAGAGATAATAAGTAGTTCGAAATCAACAAGAAGTACAAGTACAATGTTCTATAAACTAGCCCTTGCAATCCCCCAATCTGATGCAAGGCTACAATCTATTTAACCAATCACCCAGGAAAGGAATATAAAAATGATTGTTGAGTGTCCACATTGCAGCAAGCGTTACGAGACCGACCCGCAGAATGTTGGAAGGAACATGAAATGCCCGAATTGCGAAAAGGACTTTGAAATTCAAAATCCAAATTTGATGCCTTGTCCGGATTGTTTTTCAATGATATCCAAAAGGGCAACTGGATGCCCGCACTGTGGCGCGCCGATATCGACCTCGCTAACAACTCATGCAGGTCAACCCCAGCAAGCGGTGCAAGACGACATTTCAAAAGAAGAAGATATCATGGTTTGCCAGCCAAGTGCAATGAACTATCTTTGGGCAATTGTTTTTGGATGCCTCACGATTCCATTTTTCATTGGCTTGGTCATTTTGATATACATTTTGATCGAGATTAATTTCACGCGCTATCGCATTACGACCATGAGAGTTCTTGTCAAGCGAGGATGGATTTCAAAGTACCAGAATGAGATTTGGATTAAGGATATGAGAGCAGTCAATCTCAACCAAGGCATTTGGCAAAGAATCATTGGAGTGGGAAACATTGCCATTGGAACAGCCGCGACATCCGGAACTGAAATCAACATGATCGGAATAGCAGATCCGCAATCTGTCGTCGATAAAATAAATGCCCTGCGCCGTTAGGAGCCGTTCAGAGAGCGTGCACAATTTTCTGTAAATTAGCCTCATCCTTCATGCGGATGTTTCCACCCGGCATTTTACAAAGGATAAACCGCCATTCGAGTTGATTTCTTCGGAACCCTGCATAAATTTCATTGTCGACAACCTCGTTGCTGAGTAGAACTACGACTTTTTATGGATATCGTAATATACTGAAAATCAAAGGATTGTCGTCTGTTTTGACTATTTTTCGGGACATGACTTCACGGATTCAGGAATTAGGGATGACGGCGTCAATGTCAACCATCCCAAATTCGGCAAAGCCTCGAAAAGAATACCTGGTCTCGATGATAAAGAGGATTAAGATATGAAGCTGCAAGAAATCCATATAAAGGGCTACAAGTCCATTGACGGACAAATTGGCCAAACCATCCCGCTTGGGGATATCACAGTGCTGTTGGGGGCAAACGGTTCCGGCAAGAGCAATCTTGTTTCCTTTTTCAACATGCTGAACCATATGAACACCGGTGCCTTTCAGCAGTACGTGGGCAGGCAAGGTGCCAGCCGGCTTCTTTTCCATGGTCCCAAGCAGACTGAATCCATATCATTTGAACTTCTCTTTAAATCTGATCAAGTACGCGATACTTATGAAGTGAAACTTTCCTATGGTTTGCCGGATCGGCTCTTTATCAGCGGCGAAAAGGTCACTTATCACAAAAAAGGAGAAGAACAGCCACAGGAATATTCTCTCGAAAGCGGAGGTGCAGAGTCTGGCCTGAAAAACGACAAACGGAAAACGAGCAAAGCTTTATACAGATTGCTATCCGGCATTCGCACATATCAGTTTCATGACACTTCTGATACCGCGAAGATAAAGGATCGAGGCTATGTTGACGATGCTCGATATCTGCGTAGCGATGCCGGCAATTTGGCAGCTTTTCTGAAAATGTTGAAGGAACATGATGATTACAGAAAATACTACGACCGCATTGTCAGGCACATTCAATGCGTTATGCCTCAATTCGGAGACTTTGACTTGGAAGCGATACCAGGAAATAAAGACTATGTGCGCCTAAATTGGAAGGATAACAAAGGCAGCGATTATTTGTTTGATCCAGATCAGATATCCGATGGTTCTTTGCGATTCATGGCTCTAGCGACTTTGCTGCTTCAACCTCCAGATCTGTTGCCCAAGTTGATTGTTCTGGACGAGCCGGAGTTGGGATTGCATCCTTCCGCCATCGCCCAGTTGGCGGGGATTGTTCGTTCAGCTTCGCAGAAGACTCAGGTACTGCTGGCGACCCAATCCACCCGGTTGGTTGATGAGTTTACTGCTGACGACCTCGTCATTGTTGAAAGGGACGACGACGAGCGCTGCTCAGTGTTTAAGAAACTGGACTCAAACCAACTTGGTGACTGGCTCGCGCGCTACAGCCTCTCCGAACTATGGGAGAAAAATGTACTTGGAGGTCAGCCATGATCCGCCTGTACATCACAGCTGAGGGGCATGCAGAGGAGGCTTTTGCCAAAAAGGTACTCGCGCCTCATTTAACCCTGCACGGCATTAATGCCTATCCCCGCCGTGTGCGGACGAGTAAAGACAACCGAGGGGGAAAGGAGTATCGCGGTGGCTTGATAAGCTACTGCAAGGCAAAAGAGGATATTCAGGATTGGCTGAAAGAGCAAAGCCATTCCGAATGCCGATTCACCACAATGTTTGATCTTTATGCCCTGCCAAATGATTTTCCGGGCTATGCGAAAGCAACGAAAATACCAGATCCATATCAACGGGTTAAGTTTCTGGAAGAGTCGCTGAAAATTGACATTGATGACAGACGTTTCATCCCCTACATTCAGTTGCATGAATTTGAAGCCTTGATACTTGCTGACCCACGGCAACTTGACTGGGAATATCTGGAACATGAATCCCAAATCAGGAATTTGAGCGCCATGGTTGGAAATCAAAACCCTGAGCTAATCAATGACGGAGCGATGACCGCACCGTCCAAACGGATTCTCAAAGAAATACCTGAATACGACAAAGTCACAGCCGGCGTAGCTGTTGCAACAAAAATCGGGCTCCCAGTTCTTCGACAGAAATGCAGGCATTTCAATGAGTGGCTTTCAACTTTAGAGCTGCTTTCCGGCGGGGAGCGAGCACAATTTTCTGTAAATTAGCCTTTGCAATCCTCGGGCGGGATGCGAGGCGACTGTCCACTTGACGAACCATGCGGCCGGCTTAACCGAACCAAACGAAAAGGCACGAAAATTTTCGTGCCTTTTCGTTGTTGAAAACGGGTTATGTGCGTATCATGGCACGTCGCCCATGCATGAGCCTAGGAGGCGTGCGGTCTTGATCCAGGGGTGGTCTTCCGGCACGGTGCGGACGTGTCCGGCGACATCCTTGAGCGGCACGGGGACACAATCGTCACCACGCACGGCGACCATGACATCGTACTGGCGGGCGGCGATCAATTCGCCGGCAATCGCACCGAGCCGCGTGCAAAGTAGGCGGTCGGCCGGGGTGGGGGTTCCACCGCGCTGGACATGGCCGAGCTGGGTCATGCGCGCATCAATGCCGGTGAGTTCCTGGAGTTCACGAACGATGCGGCTGACCTTGGGTTCGCGTATCATGATGGGCTTCTGCGGTAGCTTTGGGGACTCGTCGGAAGTTTTGTCGTCGGACTTGGCGTCGTCGGACTTGGCGTCGTCTGACTTGGTATCGTCTGACTTTTTGTCACCATTCTGCTTGCCGTTTTTCTTCTGCGATTTGGCCTCGTCGTTGTCATCATCGTCATCCTCGGGCTTCTCATCTACGGCGAGGGCGCCTTCGGCCACGGCGATGATCGAGAAGCGCTTGCCGCGATGGCGTCGGGCGGTGAGGTAATCGGCTATGGCATGGATGTCGTACTTGATTTCCGGAATCAGTATGACGTCGGCGCCGCCTGCGATGCCGGCGCCAAGTGCCAGCCATCCGGCGGAATGGCCCATGATTTCGACGGCTATGAGACGGTGGTGGCTGCTGGCTGTGGTGTGGAGGCGGTCGATCGCTTCGGTCGCGATGCATTTGGCGGTATCGTAGCCGAAACAGGTGTCGGTCAGAACGACGTCGTTATCGATCGTCTTCGGCAACGTGATGATGTTGAGGCCCTTTTGCGATAGGCGATAGGCATTTTTTTGCGTGCCGTTGCCGCCGAGGCACACGACGCAGTCGAGGTTAAGCCTTTGGGCGTTGGCGACGGCGACGTCAGTCATATCCATGATGCTGCCGCCCATGTTCATCTTGTGCGGCTTGTCGCGGCTTGATCCGAGAAGCGTGCCGCCCAAGGTGATGATGCCGCTCACGGTACTGTCGTCAAGGCGGATATAGCGATTTTCGACGAGGCCGCGGAAGCCATCAAGGAAGCCGACGACCTGGATGCCATAGTGCATTGCCGACTTGGCCACTGCGCGTATGGCTGCGTTAAGGCCGGGGCAGTCGCCGCCTGCGGTAAGTATGCCGATGCTACGTGGTGCAGTTTTGCCGTTTTTTCTTTTGTTGCTGATGTTGTTCAAGGTGTTGTGTCCTTTTGTGGGTTGCGTTTCCGATGGTATGGTTCAAGCATTGTTGGTTTTGTTTGTTCCAGGAGGCGCGCGGCAGCTTTAGTCCGCCTGTAAAGTTCCTCCTGGGCCCTGATGGGCTTCTCCTTGCCGCGGGCAACCGCGAGGTGGTAGTCGCCATCAGGAGAAAGCGTACGCGCTTTCACGCGATCGGTAAAGTAAATATCAAGGGTGGCGAGAAGCTTTTTCCGCGGTCCGGGTGCGAGCACGGGGACCATGAGTTCGATGCGCTTGTCGAGGTTGCGCGTCATCATGTCGGCACTCGAGATGTAAAGGTCGTCCATGCCGCCGTTGCGGAAGCGGAAGATGCGGGCGTGCTCGAGGTAGTAGTCAACGATGCTCACGACAGTGATGTTTTCGCTCATGCCGGGGACGCCCGGCTTGAGGCAGCAGATGCCACGCACATTCAGCTTGATTTTCACGCCGGCCCGCGAGGCGTCGTAGAGGGCGGCGATGATGCCGTCATCACTGAGCGAGTTCATCTTCATGGTGATTTCGGCTTTTTCGTTATTGCGGGCGCGCTCGGTTTCGTTGTTTATGAGCCTGAGTATCGTCGAGCGGATGGAGAATGGCGCCACCTCGAGGCGGCGCAGCGATTGTGGCTGGGAGTAGCCGGTGATGGCGTTGAAGACATCGGAGGCGTCAGCGCCAAAGTCGTTGCGGCAAGTGAAAAGGCCGACATCGCTGTACAGCGCCGCCGTCTTTTCATTGTAGTTGCCGGTGCCAAAGTGCACGTAGCGCACGATACCCTGCCTCTCGCGCCGGACAACGAGGCAGATCTTCGCATGTGTCTTGAGCGAACGCACGCCGTAAACAACGTGAACGCCCGCAAGTTCAAGCCTGCGGGCCTGCGAGATGTTGCGCGCCTCGTCAAAGCGCGCTTTCAGCTCAATGAGGACGGTGACGTACTTGCCGACCTGCGCAGCGCGTATAAGCGCCTCGACGATCGCACTCTGCGAGGCCGTTCGGTACAGCACCTGCTTGATGGCCAGCACTTGCGGATCGTCGGCCGCGTCGCTGATGAACTTCACAACAGGGTCGAAGGATTCGTAGGGATGCACAAGTAGTATGTCACCCTGGGCTATCTGTGTAAAGATGCATTCCTTGATATCGACGTCAGGAGAGGGGACCGGCTCCCATTGCTCGGGCCGCAGGTGCTCGAAACCATCAGTCTGGGAAATCGCCATGAGGCTGCGCAACTCCAATGGGCCGTCCACGAAATAGACATCCGCCTGACTAAGATCGAGTTGCTTTGTCATTGCGTTCATCAGCGCACGCGATGCGCTGCGGTGTATTTCGAGGCGTATGCATTCCGTCTCGAGGCGGTCATCGAGAAGGTCTTGCATTCCTACGAGCAGGTCGGAAGACAAATCCTCTCGCAGCTCGATATCGGCGTTGCGCGTGACCCTGAACGGCACGCATTCGCGAACGGACTGGCCTTCCATGATTGCGGCGATCTGCCATGCCACGACTTGCTCGAGAGGTATGAAGACAGCTCGACCTGTAGTATCCGGGATTCTGATGAACCGCGGCAGTTTCGGCCCCAGCGGGATGAAGGCCAGGCGCGGAGCATCGCCCGGAACAATGGGATCGAGAAGAGCCGCGCAGTGCAGCAGCAGCCCGGCCGGGTGGAAGGGGCGATAGTCATCCACACCAACGGGGGAGATAAGCGGGAAAATGTTGTCCATGAACTCGCGTTCCAGCCATTTGCGCTGTTCGTCGGAGAGGGCGTCAACACTTTCCAATAGGACGAAGCCCTGCCCGGCAAGTTCCTTTGAGAGGGAGACCAGCAGCTCGTACTGGTCTGTCACCATCTTGCGCATGCGGCGCGTGACAGCGATGAGCTGCTGCCGTGGTGTCATGCCGGAGGCATCGGTGCGGCGAATCTTGGCCGCGACCAATATCTTGAGGCCGCCAACGCGAACCATGCAGAATTCATCCAAGTTCGAGGCGGTGATCGAGAGGAATTTCAGGCGCTCGAGCAACGGCACCTCCGGGTTGCATGCCTCAAGGAGTACGCGTTGGTTGAACTCGAGCCAGCTAAGCTCTCGGTTCAGGAATTCATTGGCGGCGTTTATGGGGGAGTTTTTTTTCTTTTTCATTGTCATTATCGAATGGCGCGGTTATGGCTATTCCGGGACATAGAGGTGGCAATGACGTCCGTACATCAGCTCAAAAAGATCGCCTTTCTCAGCGAGGGCTACCTGCTCCGCGCTCGTCGCCACCCGGTGTGCCGGTATGCAGACAAGCGATGCTTCGTCAAGCTCGAACCTGATTTTGCCGAGGCTTCGGTCGTGCACGCGCCCGAGTGCATCGGCGACGCGCAGGATGGCGGCAAGCTTGCTGACGACCAGGCGGTTCTCATGCGGGAGCGCACTGTATTCCGGATGACTGGCCTTGGGTATGGTTTTGCTATGGTATCGAGCGATCACGGCGATCAGTTCGATTTCCTCGGAGGAGAGGCCGGCGAACTCGGTATTACGGATAAGGTACATCGTGTGGAGGTGGTGGGAATGTGCGCTCACGAATATGCCTATGTCGTGCAAGAGGGCGGCCACCTCGAGGATCAGGCGATGGCGTTGGGTGCAGCCGTGCTCCTCCTGGAGCAGATCGAAAAGCTGGAGAGAGAGTTTCGCCACCTGCTCCGCATGGGCGTCGTCGTGCTGGTACTTTCTGCCCGTGGCCTTGGCGATGCGCAGCACGTGCTTGCGCATCGTGTCGGTCCACAGTGTGCCGTCCACGATCTCCTCGAGCAGCCCGTGGCAGAAGGAGAGGCTGCTGATACACACCGCCTTGAGTCCCACGGCACGCGCCACAGATATGGCGATGCTTAGCGCAGGCGCGATTAGCTCGGCATCCGAATAGGACACGCGCCACTCGCGCACGATTTCCTCGGTGGACGCATTCTCGATCTGCTTGAGCAACGCTTCAAGCTCGTCCACGGCGACAGTTATCAGGCCTGTGCCCGGATCGAGTTCGACGGAGCTGTTCCTGTCCGGTCGCAGCCGTGCGCCGGCGAAGCGCATCTCACGCCCCATAAGGAACAGCTTGGCGGTCTTCACGTTGTCGACATTCTTGCATAGCTGCTCGGCGATTTCATATGTGCGTCCTTCGGCGAGCGCTACAAGCTGTCGCGGCCGGAAGTCGCCCTTCTCCATCTGCTGGTGTATCTGCAGCGAACCCACACTGTATGTCTGTACGAAACGGATTTCGCCGTCCTTGCGGCACAGAATGCTGCACGCCAGACCGCCGACCTCGAACACCACGGCCTCGCCTTTTTCGCCGCCGCCGCCTCTGTCAAGCGATCTGAAAGCAAGGTGGTAATAGTAGCAGATCTGTCCCAGGTCCAACAGGCGGAAGGTGATATGCGAGGTATTCGCCAGCCTGTCAAGGAAGACAGCGCTGTTATCGGCCATGCTCAGGGTCGCTGTGGCCACGGCAGTTACCGACTCCGACGGGATGCTGTACTCGCCGAGCAGATTTCGGAACGCCTTGAGGATTTGCGCGCATTGCTCGACGGTGGCGTTCGATATTCTGCTCGAGGTGACGATGTCGCGCCCGATAGGCACCGATTGCACGGCTTTCTCAAGGATATACGTTTCCCCGGGACCGCGTTTCTCTGCAATCAACATCCTGATGAATGTCGCTCCGATATCAATGACGGCAATCAAGACTGGCGCTGCCAGTTCTTCTGCCATGCTGCTGTTTTTTTCCACCATATGTGCGCTATTGACCTTAGGAGCCGTTAAAGACAACTAATTTTACACAGTAATACAAACCTGAATCCGTGAAGCAGCACCCCGAAAAAGGTCAAAAATAGCTGACAAGCTTTTGATTTGCAGCATATTATGACATCCTCGCAATTTAGTTCCACTCTCCATGGTGTTGTCAATGATTAATTTATGCCGAGTTCCGAAGAAATCAACTCGAATGGCGGATTTCCCTTGTAAAAACTGCTGGATGGAACCATCCGCATGTAAGGATTGGAACGCCGAACTGCCCAAGGCGCTCCTGTGAAGAAGAATCAGTTCGGGTGCGCTAGCGCCTCCCGCACGATGTTGCTTGAATTCATCAAGGTCGGCTGCAAGGGAATGCTTGGCAACTTCCCCGGGATTGGGGAAAACAGGTACGGGCACCTGGGGTGCTCGTACTTAAAACTGTCGTGTTCTGAAGCAGGGCAAATTCGTCCGACCTGTCCGACCTGTCCGACCTGTCCGACCTGTCCGACCTGTCCGACCTGTCCGACCTGTCCGACCTGTCCGACCTGTCCGACCTGTCCGACCTGTCCGACCTGTCC
>JAGVUR010000034.1 GCA_019136135.1 Verrucomicrobiota bacterium | reverse complement strand
GAGGATTGACGAAGCAAAGGGATTTGGGGTTGGGGTTGGGACAAATGAGACAGATGGGACGAATGTGACCTATGGGACTGGGACATGGGTCTGGGACTATGGGACGGTGACGGTGGAACTGAGGGCGAAAGATTTTTCGCCCCTGCAGTGGAATGAAGCAATCAAGTTTGTTTAGATTTGATTGCCTTGGTTGATTTGAAGTGTTTTAGAAATAATAAAACACTGCCTATCGTCGATAATAGTCCAAACAATGTAAAAGGTATGACGATTATTAGAGGAGGGGTTGGTGCGAATTCTGGTTTGTTCAATTTTGGGTTAGTTGGGGAGATATATAAATCGAACTTCATGCCCTCGGAGTAATGAAGATAATCTGATTCTCTTGCATTTGCTTTGTCTGTAAACTGTGTTCCGTCCGGCGCAGTGTATTCGTATTTGATAGTGTAATGCCAGGTTCTCCCACTACGCAATGAGTGTTTGGAAATGACAGTCCCCTTGATTTTCATGCCTGTTTCTGGAAGGGTGGAATATATAACTCTTGTTCGAATAGTTTCAGGCATTATAATAGCTGAGACGACAGCAATAAACAACAGAATAGACGCGAGATGAAGATTGTTGTTCTTCCCTTTTGCTGGCTTTTCAGTTGGTGTTTTTTGTTCCACTTTTCGAATACGTCGAGTTGGTCGCCTCGTGTTTTTGCAATTATATCTGGTTGGCTAGTGTTATTTGGCTATGTGCTTATTTATCTCCGCTGACACTTGAGGATTTTTGATGATGTTGTGTGCGGGTGGGGAGGTTGGTTTGTCTGTCAGGTATAGTTTTTGCTCATGCCTGCTGAACAAAAACAACTTGGGTGTCTTGTCCATGGTTCCGTCTTTTAAAATGCGCCGTGCGAAAGCAAACAAGTCATCCGAATCGCCGATATAGACATCCATCGAAAAGCTTTTGGCCTGACCAAAATACTTTTTTGATTGCTTGAAGCTGTAAGGGTTGTCAGATAGGTTCTTTTGCTTTCGGGATCGCTGTTCAGGATGCCAGGATGTCAGGATGCCGGGAATGTCTTCATTTTCAAAGGCTTGCACAGTAGCCTCCAGCAATTGTAGCGTCTCCTTCTTTAAATCTTCCTTTTGATCAAACCGGTTCAAGTTGTAATAGATGACGATATTGGTATCGTTCTGGCCTGTTGAATTCTCTTGCGGAGCGAAGGTTGCCATTTTCAGGTTGGAAAATAGCTTTTTGTCCAAATTGTTTTTTGAGTCATCCCAGAAGGGGTAAAGTTCAGAAACACTCGCAAACAATGCATTGTCGGCGTTGTAGTAAGTAAAATAATATCTGCCGTTGATTTTTTTTGAGGACGGAAGACCAGGGCATGGCGAATGCATCCGGATCTTTTTCTTGATGTGCATATCTGATTCTTGTGGTATCCCCAAATATGGATTTGGTCTGGAACCTTATGTCCACCACCAACTTGTTCCATTTTTGGGTCTCCTTGATGTCGTTGTACATTGAATCTGCGTATTTCTTGGCTTCATCGCCATGGTAGTTTTCCAGGATTGCAGGTTTGTCCGCTGTCAAGGTCAGCTGGAATTCTTTCACGATCAGTTGCTCAGGGGAAGCGGTAAGGTCATTGTTCTGCTGCTTGCTGTCTTTTAATAATTGCGACATCAAGGCATCCTTGGAATATACCCCAATGGATAATTCTGCGGCGAGTTGTGGACCGGACTTCGTTTCCCAAATGACGAAAGCACGGCGGGCAACGTCGCATTTTTCAAATGCATCATCAGCTATCATGGCAATTGGCAGAAGGGCAATAATTGCCATCATCGAAGTACGAAAAGACAGTTTTCTCATTTTCATATTCTCCCAGCTTTAGCTACTACAAGCATTGTGACTTGCTAGAGGTAGTTAATCATGCTTAATTGCATGATGTTTTAGATTTATGATACAATTAAAAATCAAAATTTAAGTGCCGGCGTTGAAATTGAGCAATTAAGAAGTAAAAAACACTCTAATATGCTGGACAAGCAAATAATGGGACATGGCTCTTTATATCACATTGTGTTTGAATAAATTCACCTTTATTGTCTATTTTTATCCTGATAAGCATAACGCCTGGGAATCGTACAGATATAATATTATCAACCTGAAGTTGTTGCAGCTGGTCTTCTTCATAATCCGCACCTGTGCTTAAATCCTGATCACCAAAGAATATTATTTCTCCTAACTTACCATAATTTGTGGAGAAAATTTCTGGGACTGACAACTCAACCATCCATAGGCACTCAGGAACAAATTCAGTTAAGAAGGATAGCAACGTTTCGTCTGTTATTCTGCGATTTTCCCAGTCATGCATATCTTTAAGATGCTTTATATATTCTTTGCCTGAGATTGCTTTGGTACGGAAAACAACATCTTGGTCTTCAATATAACGATTCAGCTTTTTCAACCAAAAAGAATCATGGTATTGTTTGGGAACCGTCTTTATCAATGAATGCAACTGGTCTGCAGCAATCGCCTCAATCTGAAATGGATCTGATTTATAACCATTCGGCAATAATGCAACAGCATATGTCACTTGATTGTTTTTTAGAAAATCTTTCGGAATGCAATAGTTTGAACCGAAATTGTCATCATGACCAATAAAACTACTCAACCACTCGTCGCTTGGAATGTAACGCGTCTCCTCGTTAATATGAAAATAGGAGTTTTGAGATCTGGGAGCCCAGGTATCCTGATTAAAAGTATGTCCGAAAAAAGGAATAATGTGCCTCCCATAGTCTTCCCCGGAGTCTTCACGCAAACCTGACAACTCAAACCCAAGCAAGCCACCACCACCATTTTCAATACCTGCATATAATAATTTACGATATGGGATGGTTTCTGAAGCAGAGCTGTTATTGAAGTAGTCTATATCACGATAATTTATCTTGAAATGCTTCAAGACTGAACGTATTTGCATGGTATTCAAGCCATTCTCATTCTCAGGATTTTTCCATACTTTAGCTGCCCTGTTGATTTCTGAATATTTAATCGCACATTTGGGATAACGAGTAGTTAGTAGGCTTCGGAGCGCAACTTGAGCGCATGCTTTTGTCATGCCATTTTGCTGGCAGTACATGATTCCCGGAAGAGAGTATTTTTTTGATTCAAAATTAATTTCAAAATTCTGAAAATGTGGCACGAAATTATGAAAATGCTCATATTTTCGAAAGACAGATTCAAAAACATGGACAATAGGAGCTTTACAATTACTTAAAGTATCAGCGCGTATTATTGCATACCCAACAAGTGAATCATCAGGTGGTGAAAATATGCATGAACTATCATTGCACGAGTAGATCCAAAATGTGAGCCGCCACAACTTTGATTCGATCAAACCAAACTTTTTCAGTGCAAGTGTTTCATCGAAAGTTTCTTCAGATTCATCAAGGTCTTCTACTACTAATGTTGAAGACTTTGCACGACGGCTTTCACAGAAAATTCTTGGCAATGAATAATGGATATACTTGAAAAACTCATGGGTAGAAAGAAAAGAGAAATTGGAAAATGGGCGTGATAGATTGTGGATTTGATCTATATGCCCAACTGCCATTCTAGCCAATGGTTCCACTTTGCAAACCTCGGCTAATTAATCAAACTGAATACAAGATTCTTTTGTTTTCTTGTAGATTTGATCAATCTTTGCTATGAATCCCTGAATATCTTTGCAAGCTCGTGGCTTAACTTTGACGGGTTTCCCAATATTTTCTTTACCAAAAGCTTTTTGCGCTTCTTTTAATGTTGGAGCTGAATAAGTAGCTTTTTTTGTGCTCATTCTCACATCCTTTTTTAGTCCTACAAGTGGTGGTCTCCCTTAACAGTGTATTAGTAACTTAAGGAAATGTACTTCAGTCTTGCTCATTTTTCAAGGCAAAACGAGTGAAAATTGTGACGAAAAATCCAAATTAATCACCTCGAATCACCTCGAATCACCTCGAATCACAATCACCTCGAATCACCTCGAATCACCTCGAATCACCTCGAATAACCATAAAACAACCATAATAACACGATGTTTCAAGGAGGAAATGCCTCATTTATCATCGGATGGTTTTGGATTGTTATCTCGAAAGGACAGTGTCGAGTAGAATTTCAGGATATGCGGCAGCACTTTGGATGGTTTTAGCAATTCCAGATGCGAGCATTGAACAACCACATGCTTGTGCGGAAGCGAGTCAGGTAGCCGAGTGTCTTCCATTTGGACTTCGGTATCGTGTCGGCCCGCAATGATGCCTACCGGTGGCAGCCAGGCAGGATCTGGAATGGTGGATACGAAGGACGTTTCATCGGGAGTCATGTCCTTCAGCGAAACATTGAACGAGCGGAAAAGTGGCATTGTCCCCAAGTATGCCAGAAGCGAGCCTCGGTTAGGGGGACCAAGCATGACGATGGCGCAGATACGTCGGCATTCTTCTTCGGTCATGCTTGCCATTGCCCCTCTTAGGAGCAGGCCGCCCATGCTATGGGTGAGGATATGGACTTTCTCGTCCGCCGGCAATTGATCCAGCAACTTCCGGAATTTGGAAAGGAAGATTTGGCTATGGCGTTTCAGGCTTCGCTTGGAGGTTGGGTAGTCGTAGCTGTAGGCGTCGAATCCCCTTTGCGCGAGGCGATCCGCCAAGGATTGCATCGATCGCGCCCGGGCGCTCCAGCCGTGAATCAGCACGACGGTATGCTTGGCTGTTCCCTTTGCCGGCGTCTTGACGAATCGGCATCCTTTGTCCAGAAAGTTGGTGATCGTCGATGTAGGGCGATTGCCCAGAAGAGCTTCCAGTTGTTCTTCGGTGGTGCCTCTGGCAACCCGGATGCCCTCCGCGTTCAGGATTCTCCACCATCCGCTGACCGTATTGATCTGGAGCTGCCAGCCACTGGATTCATGGCACTCCCAGAAGTGTCGATTGGAGAAGACCGGGAATTCCAGGTTGAGAGTAGCATTGGCTTTCAGCAGTCGGGGAAGTTCCCCTGCAGCTGCCAGTTGCTTGAATTGATCAATCAGTTTCTTGTTCATGGTAGTCTAAGGGCAGGATGATTTTGCAACGTCACAAAAGTCGCTTGAATTGGCGGCTTCTAATCCAGTTCTCCCAGCAATTTCTTGTAGATTTCCGCATCACGTGGGGAGAAGCAGCAGAAAATGACATGGGATGGCGAATCCCCCTGAAAATCCCTGACCACATTCACAGCAATATTGGCTGCACGCTCATGGGGGAAGCCATAGACTCCTGTGGAAATGCAGGGGAATGCAATTGTCTGGCATCCCTTTTCCTGGGCACGGAGCAGGCTGTTGCGATAGGAATTGGCAAGCAATTCATCCTCGTTGGCGTTCCCGCCTTTCCAGATCGGACCTGGAGTATGGATGACGTATTTGCATGGCAAGTTGTATGCACCGGTCAAGTAGGCCTCGCCGGTTTTCCCGCCTCCAATTTTCATGCATTCCTTAAGCAAACCCTCTCCTGCGGCAGCGTGAATCGCGCCATCGACTCCGCCACCGCCAAGAAGTGAACAATTCGCGGCATTGACAATGGCGTCAACCCGCAACTTCGTGATATCACCAATGACAACTTCAAGCTTCTTCATGTCAAATTCCTTGCTTTTTAATAGTTCAGCCCTACTTGTCAAGCAGGGTTTCGATTTCGGCGACGATGAACTTCCGGAAGTTTCTCAGCTGACCGTTCGTGACGGCGAAATTATGATGTGTCCAAGCAATCGATTCGATTTCGCCATTGACCTTGCGCCGGGTTTCAGCTTCCTTGGTTCCGGCTGCCTTTCGCGCCAGGTCATCCCAAAGTTTGATCAGCCTGTAGTCGTAGATGCCCTCCCTGCATGCTTCCCATTGGAGGGTTGTGACGATCGACTTCCTGTCGTCCGAAGGATAGGCAATGCAGGCGTCCTTTTGTTCCCGTGACTCCTGTCCATCCAGGTCGTTGAAAATGTCTCCTTTCGCTCTCATGAACGTCCATGTCCAGAGCCCTGTTGCCTTTGATCTCCAGGCGGCTACTCCGAGCATGTGCCGGTTGGTGTAGATGTTGCAGTCCTGCATGATGCCACCGTTGGTGTAGCATCCGGAGCCGTACAGCCAGAAATGCGCTCCAGCGGCGAGGGTTTCGCTGCGAAGTTCTTCCGCCATTTCCGGTGTCCTTGTTGAGCCAAAGGCGATGTTGTTGTAGCATCTGTAGTCAAGATAGGGCGCCAGGTGTTCGCGGACGAACTTGCCGTAGCAGGTGTTGAATGTCTTGAAGCCCGCCTCCTTGATGAGCTTGAGCGAACGAACCGCCTCCGCACCTGCCTCGCCGCCGCTGGGTTCGTCGACCGTGTGGAGGCAATATTGTCCCCAGTTGTCCTCCTTTGCCAGCTTGTCCAGTTCCTTGAGGTAGTCGTTGAACGCCTTGACGAAATCGGGCGTGTAGCCGCTTTTTTCCTGCCCGATTGCCCTCAGAAGATGTCCATTGATCTGTTGCAGGGAAATGACGCAGACACCGTCGAAGCCTGTCTTCCAGTACAAGTTCATGTACCTGCGGAATGCTCCCCAATCGACTGAGAGCTTGCTGCCGTCCCAAGACAGGACATGCCAGGCGCATGGGTACATCATCAAGGCAGTCTGCCCGTAGTCGCGGAACATCTGTAGTTCACGGGCGACTTCATCGTCGGTGAAATTCCAACTCTTCCAGCGTTGCGTATCGGGGTAGAGTCCGAAGGTAATTCCAGGCACTTCAGGAAGTTTAAACGCCGTGACGCGAAGTTCGTAGGATGCGACTCGTTCCCCGTCCAAGGCGAGCACAGCAGCGTAGGTTCCTGGAGCTGTGTTCGTCGGAACATCGACCTGGATGCCAATCTGATGTGGAATGCCTTGGTGAAGCTCAACAGTCTCCAGCTCGCGCATCATTTCCGGGGCGACGATGATTTGGCGTGAATTCCAGTCGATCCGCTGGGGCCAGATATGCAGGTGGGTTAGTTTGGTGCGGGAGGCTGGAATTGTCGCGCCGCCCGGACCAACAAGTTCGGAAAGGGTGAACTTTGCTTGTTTTCGGTTACGGAGCGGCAGGACTGCGACGAACTCCATCGAAACAGTGCCTGGGCAAGCTAGTCCCGGGATTGTATCCGTGATTTCCTTGACGGTCGGGCGCGACTGGAGCCTGACGAATCCGGGTTCGTCACGTTGGAATACCTGGAATCCCCGTGACTTGTCGTGCTCCGATGGTTCTGCGGCAGGTTCTTCTTCCTTTCGGACGATTTCCGTAAATGAGATACCCTTGCAGAAAGCGGCAGGGAATTTAGTTGTTTGGACGAGCTTGCCGCCCAGTGACGCCTTCGCTTCAAAGGTCCCGTAAAGGACGTCATTTTGGTCGACGGTGAATCCGACGATGTCCCCAGGGTCGCCGGATTTCCACGACGCGGTTTTCCGATTCCCGATGTCGCCGATCTTTCCTGAATTGAATGTGAGGTCGACCTGGAGGTCTTTGAATTTCCTGGCGACGGGGCACAATCTCATCCCATAGGTCGCCATGCCGTCCTTGAGGGTTTCGGCTTGGATCATCAGTGGGATTGCGAGTCGATCCGGGTGGTGGCTGAGCATGGGTTCCGCGCCACCGATGATTGCGATTGACATATCCTCGTAGCCGGCATCCGGGACCTTGGACAGTTGCAGGCTCCAAAGTTTTCCGGCCTGATCTGCAGGAATGGGGATATCCGTGGTCAGGGAATTGTTCTTCTTTCCAACGGTATTTCCTTCGAAGACGATGTTTCCTTCGGAATCCCAGACCGTCAGTGCGACCTGTTCCAGAGGAGGCGATCCCGCCGCGACGATTTCGACCCTGCCATTAGGTGAATTATGCGTGAGGAACCAAAGCTTCGGGCAATGCACGATCATTTTCAGCGGTGTGTCCTTGGACGCCGTCGCAAGGCATCGCCCGGAAGGAACACGGACAATTGACGCATTGAGGTTCGCATTTACTGTCAATGTACACAAGCCTTCGCCAAGTCCCGACTTCCGGATCGTGGTCGATTTGCCGACGGCAAGCGAACCCGATTCCAGTTCAGTCCCGTCCTGCGCGAGCAATTTGAATTCCAGGTTGTTGCTGTATCTCCCAACCAGTGAATTTTCGATGGTGACCTCAAGGTTTCCCGATCGGTCAGGGGAGACCGAGAGTGAATGGGGACCGCGCAAACGAAGATATGCGTCCGTGCTGCCGGATAGGGGCTTCCCGGATACATCGACAAAGCCGCCAGGCAACAGCTGCTGGCAACGAAGGGCGTTCAAGGCTCCGAACGACAAAAGCAATGCGATAAGCAGACGTCTCATTGTACCTCCTAGGTCTTGGATCTCTAGTTCAGAATAGTTTGAGTATGTGTATAGTTTAGTCCGAGTTGGATTTTTTACAAAAGAAATTTCCTGTTCAGGACGACGAGAAAACCTACCGACAGTGCAATGGTTCATTTTGTGAAGAATTCTTTTTTGAGAGCAGGATAATCGAAGATGATAATTTACATGATCAAAAAGAGCCGTTATAGTAATTTGTTTCCGTTAAAAATGTCCCATGGGTGAACAGATTATGAAAACTTTCTTGTCTTGCCTTTTGCCGATTGTCTTGTTGTCCTTTGTCCAGGCTCGTTCGTTGATGCCGCCCACTGAACAAATGTCTGTCATTTCCAACGAGAACGAACTTGCCTTGTTCACACGTGAAGATAACGTGAAGATTTTGCATGTCCACACGGAACCCAGAGGGCATCACCAGCTTATTAAGTTGAGCTTGGAGGCGGACTGCGTCGTCTTGGACTTGATGGAGCTTTCCAAGATTACTCCGTTCCCGAAGGTCGTCACGAACTGGGTCAATGTCAATCAGTTGTCCTTCCCTGAAAAATCCTATGAAATCGGCATTGACTTGTCGTCGAGCCAGAATGCTCCCGTCAGGCTTTATTTTGAGGGTAACACGCCACCACCGCAAAGCTTGCATCACTTCAAACGCTACGATTTCACTTCGACGACAACGCGACGTAATTTTTCCGCCTACCACGAATTGCCGGCAAGGCTGGGGAACTTCCATGCCAGATTCGACTTCTTGACGCCGGATGTCTTTAGGGTCTACGGCGTCACCTTTGTCGAACAAGCCGCCTATGATAAGCCTGCCGATGCGCATGCCCGCATTCCAAAGCTCCTGTTCCACGCAACTTTCGACGACACCTTGGATGCTAGCGTCGCAGGCGGGAACCCGGCTCCTGTCTCCCAGGGAAACCTGACGTTCGTGCCAGGCATCCTAGGCAAGGCAATCCATTCGACGGTTGCCGCCAATTCCCGTCTTGAGTACGAGACCAAGGGCAATGTCCTGCCAAATTGCGGCTCCATTTCCATGTGGGTCAATCCCCAGTGGGGACCGATCCAGGGCAACCTTTACAATCCCAGAAACTACAGGACTTTCTTCGCGTTTGACCAGCCAAGACCGCGAAATGGTTCGGGTGCCATCTGGTTCTGGAGCATCGGCCCCAACCTCCGTTGGGATACGAGCGATCTTGCAGACTCCTACAAGGTTGCGGCTACCCCGTTTGAAAACAACCGCTGGTACCATATTGTCATGAATTGGGACGAGGATGGCGCTGAAGCCTTCATCAACGGGAAAAAAATCAATGCAACCTCGCAAAAGCCCGGGATGTTCAACACCCATGTTATCAGGAAGAACGTGGGCATCAAGACTTTCTTCGTCGGCTCCCTTCATCGCGTCTATAATTCCGACATGGGACTTCAGGCGAATTCCTACATTGACGACCTAAGGATCTATTCCGCTCCTTTGCCTGTGCAGGAGATTCACAAGTTGTCCCATCCGCTCATTCCCTTCGATGCGTCCTGCACGCCGCCCTTTGTCATCGAGGGAACTGGTCAGCCCTTCAAGGTTGCCATCGTTTCACATACGGATCGGGAACTCGCGTTTGCGTGGCAGCTTGCTGACGGGCAGGGCAATCACGTCAAGACTGGCCGCATGGCTGAGCGACTTGGCGGCAAGCGAAAACTGGACTTGGACATTCCTACGGCAAGCCTTGCCCCGGGAAACTACAAGATCAAGGTCCAAGCTGAAAATTCTCCATCTCCCATCGATCACGCCAACCTTAAGGTCTGCGTCTTCCACAAGGACAACCCTTGGCTGGAGCCGGCAAATTCCAAGCTGGAACGCAAGCTGATCCACACCATCGTCCCGACCCCAGGCATGGACAAGGACAGGTTCGCACATGTTGGAGACATCCATCTCGGGGCACTCAATGGCAGGCAATACCTGGAAACCGACAATGTCAGCGGAAGCAGGTTCGCAATCCGCTTCCAATTGCCGGACAAGAACGCAATCTACCTTCTGGAATGGGACTATCCAGACGACAAGAAACGGACGTGCGACATCATCGCACAGGCGTCAGTCGCAAGTTCCGATGATGAATACGAACTCCAAACAGGCTATTCAACAGGAAACGAATACTACAACACCAACACCTTCATCACCCAGAAGTGCCTTTATTTCCCAAGGTCGACCGATACGACGCTTATATTCATGGGTGCGCGGGAAGACACGCCGGCTGCCGTTGCGGAAATCAGGATTTACCAGTTGCTTTCCGGGCTTCCTGCCGCTTCCCACATCAAAGCCGAGCCAGTCAATGGTTGGGAACGCACTGTCGGTGTCTATTTCGAGGATCCCGCGATCAACTACTGCTTTGGGGATCATGGTGGGAAGCCCGAGTTTTTCGAAACGATGATTGACCGTATGGTCGCGTACATGAAATACTCTGGGCAAAACCTGCTTGTATATCCCATGGTCTGGTATGATGGACTTATCAAGGATTCCTACAATCCGAGGTCGCACCACGATGGGTTCATGGAGGCGTTCCTGACGAAATTTGACCGTCATGGTTTGGCGTTCATGCCGTCGTTCAACTGGCAGAATGTTTATTTCAACAATATTTCCATTACGCGCAACAAGCTGGTTGATGGTTCGCTGCATCCAAGTCCAATCGCCATCTACAATACCGGAGTGACCAACCCCAACCTTTGGCATGGTTCATCGCCAAACCTCAATATCATCCACCCTCAACTTCAGGAAAGGTTCTTCCAGTACTTGGACGAATTCATTCGCATCGGAGTAGGGCATCCATCGTTCAAGGGAGTCACATTCCATCTCGCAAGGCACTGCATCCTCTGGTTCGGAGAACTTGATTGTGGGTACAACGACTACATGATCGATGGCTTCGAAAAGGAAACGGGAATCAAAATCCCGGTTGATAGGAATGATCCTCTCAGGGGAAGGGCGTACTACGAGTGGCTCGTCAAAAACGCAAAGGAAGAATGGATCGATTATCGATGCAAAATCCTGGCTGACTTCTACAAGAAGGTCGCCGCAAGGTTTAAGGCGGCAAGGCCGGACTTGATTCTCAACCTCACAGTCTTCAATGGATATACCTTCCTCAACGATCAAGACTACATGAAGCCAGAACACAACTTCCAGTCGCAAAGACGAGGCGGAATCGATCCCAAGTACTACGATGACTGCGATAATATCGTCCTCGTACAGGGAACCTATCCCGCCGACTACCGCTGGCGTGAGGAACACAATCTCCCCAGGAACCTCGACCACTACGAGCATCTTCTCGTCAAGGATACGATGCCAGAATTCTACACGATGACAAGCCGTGCGAAGCGTCCTTGGCTTCACATGCATGACAGGTACTGGGAATCCGCTGTTGCCATTGACGCCAAGGAACATTGGAGCGCCAAGCCCAGGCCATTCAAGATTCCTTGGTTAAAGGAGCATACTTGGCGTGTTTCGACCATCAACCCCTCTGGCTTCCATGCCATGAAGCACTATGTCCTGCCCCTGAGATTTGGCGATCTGCTCGGCATCACCAAGGGTGGATATCTTATCGGGACGTACGGAATGGAAGATTTGCTTATCCCATTCGCCAAGGCGTTCAAGGCTCTCCCCGCAAAACGTTTCGATGACCTAGTCGTCAAATCCGAAACGCTCCGTGCCAGATTTCTGCATGACGGCGACACCACCTGGCTCTATGTCGTCAATACTTCAGACAAGCCTGACTTGGCATCCGTCAGAACCAATGCAAAACATATCACCGATCTGTTGACCGGTCAGGAGAGGCATCCCAACTTCGACCTCGATTTGGAACCCTATCAGTTCCTCTCGTTCAAGCTTGAAGGACGTCCGACAATCACCGTGACACCTCTGAAGTCCCCATGAAAAGTCTGCAGGAATTCGGAGGTTTTGTTACAAGTTCGCTTGACGGGGAAAGCTGCCGTGATAATTTAATTGCAATATGACCGAATCTTTGCGAAAAGGCAAAATCAACAAGCATTCAACATCGGAGGTGAACGATGGACATGACACTGGAAGAACTGTTCGAACAGATGCAGGTAATGTACGAGGAGCATCAGGAAGTGGACTTCATAGGAAGATACTTCGCCTTGGCTGCCGTTGGATTGGGGCAAGCCGAAGTGCTCTTTCTCGAGTACGAGTCCGGTGTCCAAGATGGGTCACTCTACTTCACCAAGAAAGAACCCGTGCATCTTGAGGAATTCGATATCTCGGCATACCCCGAAGCAGTCCAGAAAATCCTAAGGGAAGAAATAGAGGAATTCGATCCCCAAGAAGGCAGCTTGTTCCCTAACTTCATCAATATCGGATACGGAGAAACGTTCAGGGAAGCCATTGAAAGTGCAATCGAGAGACTCATCCTCCTGGACTACGGGTGGGAACTTGGACCTACAGATGCCGAATACTTCGACGATAACCCGGATTTCTTCGTTTTCGATGATGATGAAGAATGGGATGATGAAGAGGATGAGGACTGGGACGACGATGAGGACGACGACGAGTGGGACGAAGATGACTGGGACGACGAAGACGAAGAAGAAGACGATGAAGACGACGAAGACGACGAAGACGACGAAGACGACGAGGACAAAGGATATGAAGTCAAGCCAATCAAGAAGAAGTAGTCTGTTCGTTGAGTGGCTCTAGTCGAGGAACACCGTCGAAGATCGTCAAAGTCCCCTTGAAAAAGAGAATATCACAGGTGGGATTGTTACGCTTTTGCCACCTCAGGGGTGTTTTGCGAAGTATTCTTCAATGAACTCCTCGCCTTTTTGTCTTGTTGCCTTTGGGGTGGCATGTCCGGCTTCAATGTCGTTGATCATTCGTTTGTTTTGCGAAGGAATTGCGTTGTAGGCGCAGTAGATGCTTGAGGGTGCAACTGTCGCATCGTGGAACGCCGCGCTTACAAGGCAAGTTGCGGACTTGATTCGAGAGGCGAAATTGACCCCGTCGATATACCTGAACGCCATATAGTTCTGCTCGTTTGCGACATGTTCGCCCAGTATGAAGAACCGCTTCCATGATCCGTCGCGTCCAATGCTGGTCCCTGCTGTGTCGCTGCTTCCCGGTACAAAAGCCACGCATGCTCCGACGCTTGGATCCAGCCCTGCCATAATCAGCGCCTGCCAGCCTCCCTGGCTGGAACCCGAGACCGCCAATTTGCTTCCGTTCCATTCGGGACGGCTCTTCAGGAACATCAGCGCTCGGTAGGCACGGGTCGCCATGTCGCGCATATAGAGATTGTCCCGGTCGGGAAGCCCTTTGAGCTGATAGCGGAAAAGTTCGTTTTTCCGGATATCGTCGTAGAATTCCTTTGGCTTGTCGCTTGGCAGGCTATGGGGATTGACGGCGAAGACCAGGCATCCCTTTGCGGCTATTTCCAGAGGTGGCGCGACCTTGAACGTTCCGGCGCCATAGGTAAGAAGGCGGGCAGGGAGGCTCTTCGGCGACGCATTGGCTGGGAGCGCCAGAAACCCCCTTGCAGGTGCTTGCGGATCCGGAGTCGTGATCGAAACTTCGTACGCGACTACATCAGTGCGTCCTGTGTCAACCGGCGTCACGGTCGCATCCAATGGCAATGCATGCAACTCGGCAAGGATTTTGTCCCAATATGCATCGAAATCTTCGGGTTTGGGGAGGGCTGGTTGGAGCTTCTCGGGTTCGAAGGCTATGCCTGCGACAGGCTTGTCCTTGCCCTTCGGTGTTTTCTTGGGTATGAAGCAGCGTATGAAACCCGGTTGATTCAGCGTCAGTTTCAAGGTTGCGTTGCCTTCTTGGTCGGTCTTGAGCTGGTGTAGCTTGTCCTTGATCGAGGCGTCACCGACAGTTTGCACAGTAAACTCCGTGTTCGCCAATGGCTTGCCGTCGTCATCATCCAGATGAATGGCAATGGAAGCTGTTTCACCGACCTTATAGACGCAACCGGGCTTGTCTGGTGTTCCGGGATATTTGCTGGCGGCTTCGAGTCCTGCAATTCCTAGGCAAAAACTGAGCAAGAGAGTGGTGGTTCGCATCCTGTGTTTTCCTTCAGCGTAAACTTTGTTTGAGAAGCTTGATTTTTTAAACGATTTTTGGTAAAATCGAACTGTACTAAATTATCTGATTCAACAAAAAATACGAGCTATAAGTGCTTTTTTTATTTGTGCCTGAAACGAATTTACTCATCTCGTGTCACATTGCGATGATTCAATCAGATTCATCAACACGAACGATAAGGCATTATTGCGAATCGACTAAATCAATCCAAGAAAGGGGACGAATATGTATTCAGAAACATTGTCGATAAGTGGATTGTTGTTGGCATTGTGCGCCGGGGTTGGCTTGAGTGCGGCTTGCGGATTCCGCGTCTTTGTTCCGCCATTGATCCTTGGCTTGGCAGCGAAAGCCGGGATGGTGGAGTTGTCTTCCGGCTTTCAGTGGATCGGGAGTTGGTGGGCGATTGCGTTGTTCGGCACGGCAATGGCCGTTGAGGTCATGGCGTATTATGTCCCTGGCCTTGATAATCTTCTGGATTCCATTGAGGTTCCAGCAGCAATCATTGCAGGTACGGTGCTGACCTCCGCGTTGATTCCAGCTGAAATTAGTGCGCCATTGCGATGGGTACTGTCGATAATTGCTGGAGGCGGAGCTGCAGCGGCCGTGGAGGCGACGACTGTCACGACGCGCGCAGGGACAACGATGGTGACGGCAGGTTGTGGCAATGGAATCCTTTCTACGCTTGAATTCATCGGATCGCTCGTCGTCAGTGTCCTGGCCGTGTTTTTGGCGCCTTTGGCACTTTTGTTGGTCGTGTTTTTGCTGGTTTGGATCGCGAAAAAATTCGTGAACTTCTTCTCGAACACAAGCGATAGCATCGATGACGACGGCATCTATGATGTGCCTCATGCTCGCAGAGTTGTCATACCACCAGGCAATCGCGAAGGCTGATGACTGCAAAGATCAGGGACGTTCAGGAGCTGGAATCGATCGCGTCAGTTTTCGCTTGGATCGTTCGGCCATCGTTTCCCGAAGCAATGGGGTAGGCTCGCAGCCGACATAGTGTCCGTCGGGAAGCATGTAGTTCGGGCGTTGCTGGAATTCATCAAGCTTCCACCAGACGGAACCCAGGAACCAGGGTTCCATGTCGAGGACATCCAGCGTCGCCGAATAGTAGTCGGCCTGTTCCTGTTCGGAGTACGTTGGCGATTGTGCGTTGAATCCTCCCGTGATGCCTGCGGCTCCGACGAGTGGCCTGGTGCCTGTTTCGGCGAAGAAGATCGGTTTGCCCAGCCAATCGGCGAATCCCTTGAGCTTGTCCCGCCAGGGCTTCCAGCCTTCGCGCATTTGTTCGAGAGTCGAGGTTTTGCTATCGGGTCCGACCTTGTAGTATCCCGAGATGCCGAAGAAGTCCAGTTGCCGGAACCATGCTCTTGGCTCGCATTGCTCGAGGCTCATCGTCGTATTGAAGGTAATCGGTCCCTTGTAGGTTTGGCGTGCCTGCTTGAGCGTTTCGGTCCATTCCGCAGAGTGCTTCTCCATTCCGTCGAGTTCGCAGCCAAGGCACAGGCATTCGCATCCGGTCTCCTGCGCCAGTTCAGCGTATCGGTTCATGAATTCCTGATAGGACTTGAACCAGGGCGTGATGGTGTCCGACTCAACGTCGGCGATGATTCTCATGCCGCGATAGTGCCTGATGTTGCCTCGCCAGACGCTGTCCAGGGGTTCGATCATCGGCTTGAGCATCACGCGAATCCCCGCCTTGTGCAGGCGTTCGATATGGACGGCGAGTTCGTAGTCGTCAGGCGTCCTGACATTGGACGGGAAAATCCTGGTTGAGGCAAAGGTTTCCTGGTATTGGTTGACGACAAGCGCCACAAAATTGATCCCCATTTTCCTGAGGCGTTCCACGGAGTCGATCGCTTCTTGTGTGCGATAGTATCCCCTTGGAGCATAAAATCCCTGTGTCATTCCGTAGATGAATTCAATTTCCATGGTCTGTTTCCTTTGGTCAGTGACGATTTGGCTTTTACGCAAAGATAGCTCGGAATGTCGAGAATTCTATTGAAGTAAGCCAGATGAAAAGGCTTATTGGGGGGAATCTGAAGGACAATCCAGTTGTAATTGGAGCGGGAAAGTGTAAACTAGTAAAGTGTTTTTTGCCGTGTCACAAATTTCAACTAAGCATCAATGCACGGAGCGCAAATATGGAACTGTCGATATTCACGGACGAAACAGGTCTTGATCTTGTTGAGGCATTGCCTGTTATCAAGGGTTGGGGGCTGAAGAATGTGGACTTGCGAAGCGGAATCTATCGCAAGGCATTGGAAAGCTTGAGCGACGATGAAATGCTGGCCGCGAAGGCGTTGATTGACCAGCATGGAATGAAGGTGGCATGCCTGCAGACGTCGCTGGCGAAAGTCCATTTGCCTGGCGATGAACGCTTGGCCAAGGAAATGGCGAAGCTGGAACGCATCATCCGAGCTTCTGAAATCTTCGGATGCAAGCTGGTGCGATCGTTTTTCTTCTGGCAACCGCCGAACGGACAGGAAAGGGAAGGGATCGGCGAACTGGCGGTGCGTCCGGATGTCCTTGCGCAGGTGATGGACATGTTCCTGCCTTTTGCCGAGAAGGCGCAGGCTGCCGGCTTGGTCATGGCTTTCGAAAACTGTGGATGCACAAAGGAAGAATGCTACAAGGTTATCGATGCGCTCAACGTGCCAGGATGGGGATTGGCGTGGGATCCGAAAAATAGCTGGATGCATGACAAGGCTGAACGAGAAAAGGATCTGAAGGGGTACCTGAGAAAAATTGCCGAGCGAACCAACTGCGTCCATGTGAAGGCAACAGGCAGCATCAGGTTTGAAGGTGGTTTTGACCCGATTCCATACGATGCCGTGTTCACAGCCTTGGAGGAATTCGGATTCGATGGTCCGGTATCGGTGGAAACCCACAATAGCGACCGTGAAGTCAGCAATGTCGTGGCCTGCGAGCGTGTGATTGAGGTCTTGCGCAAGGCGTGGCCTTCGGCGGCGGCAGGCGCCCAACAGGAAGCGAGCTGCGTGGGAACTGATATTGTTCGAGAATATGCCGGGAAACCCGTCGGCTTTGGCGTTGTCGGATTGGGGATGGGGCACAATCGGGCCGGTGAAATGACGAAAACATCAGGAGTTCGCCTGGTCATGGTTTGCGACAAGCGCGAGGATCGTTGTGCCCGTTCCTCCGAGGCGTATGGCGTTCCTGCGACTCGTGAGTATGAAGCGATGCTTGCCAATCCAGCCGTCGAGGCCGTGATGGTTTTGAACGAGACCGGTCGGCATGGCGAACTGACACTGCAGGCTCTGGAGGCGGGAAAGCATGTGCTGGTGACTAAACCGATGGAAATGAGCCTGGAGCAGTGCGATCGGATGATCAACATGGCCGCAGAAAAGGGGCTTGTGCTTGGATTGGACCATTGTCGACGCCTGCGTCCGTCGATCCAATCGCTAAAGGCGGCTCATGAGAATGGGTATTTCGGTCGTCCCTTGAGTGCTTCCGTGACCTTGAAGATCAACCGTCCGATGTCGTATTTCCATGAGAATGGCGGATGGCGCGGGACTCGGAAGCTGGATGGTGGCGTGTTGAGCAACCAGTCGATCCATCATTTGGACGAATTGCTGTTCGTATTCGGGATGCCCGAGTCGGTCCGTTGCGATGTGTGGACCCAGACCCATGACATTGAGATGGAGGATCTTGGGCTGGCAGTTTGGCAGTATGCCGACGGCATGGTCGTCAACATCTGTTCGACCACCAGCTATCCCCAGGGAGGCTGGTATTACCAGATGGAGATCCATGGGACAAAGGGGGCATACATCCACCGCGAGGGCGGGGCGGAGAAGACTCCCATCACACGGTATTACGTCAACAAGGCGTGGACGGACCAGGCTCCATTCCCGCGTGAATGCCCCTGGTTGAACAGCATGGACAACTTCGCCTCGGTCATCCGTCTCGGCGGTGAGTTGCTGACCACGCCCCAAGAAGGTCGGAATGCCGTGCAAATCATCGCGGCGATGTACAAGTCGGCATATGAAAATGGCGGCAATTGGGTGAGCATTTGATTGGGTTCTTCAGGCAAGGCCACCCAAAGTCACTTCTTCAAGAGCTTTTTACATGCCCTTTTCAGGCAAGCAAGGTGAACCAGGAAAAGCCTGATTTTCGCTGAGGCACCTAGCAGGAAGCGCATGAAAAAGCTGGCTTTGGCATACTCGCGAAAATATAGGCGCTGACCAAACAATTCACTGCGCAGCAAAAGCAAATTCGGCGCGGAAGAAGTCGTGTTCCCTACATAATGGCGAATGGCAACAGCCGGCTCGAAATACACTTTTTGACCGATTTTTTCTAGGCGGGCGCTTAAGATTTCCTCTTCCCAGTACAAAAACGTGCGTGGATCAAAGCCGCCAACTTGCTTGAAAGACGAAACGCGAACCATATTAAAGCAACCGCTGACGATATGCACTGCCTCCGCAATCCGAGGGAGGTCTTCATCATGCCAATAGCGCTTGGAACCGAAAATGGGTTCGCCTATGTTGCGACGAATGTAATACCCGATTGCAGGGCGACGATAGCCAGGTCCCTGCAAGTTGTCCTTAAGGTCGAAGATTTTCGGGCCAATGCATCCGACTTCAGGCATCTCATTCAGCCGCTGGCTGAGGACTTCGACTACATCGTCGCTGAGGAACTCGATGTCGTCGTTGCTAAACAGGAGCTGGTCAATCTCCGGACAGAGTTTCAGCAGGTAGTCCGCGCCGAGATTGTTGCCCCTGGCATAGCCTAGGTTTTCCTCGGAGTGGAACACATGGCACAGATCGCCCAACTCAGATTCAAGCTTATCCGAGGATGCACGATCGCTACCGACGTTGACCACGACCGTGCGATGGGGGGCTTTGACCTTGGTCAATTCATTTCGAACATACTTAATCGTTTGCTCGAAGGACTTGTAGCTGACAATGATGATTCCTATCATGGGTCTGTTCTCAAAAATCCATCAAGGGTGGTTTCTGCTATAAATTAACTTGATATTGCTGGGATGCAACGCGACGGAGTCCTATTCATATGACCATTCAATCTTCAGGGGGTTGTTCAAAAAGCTCCATGACTCGACGTGCAAGCGGTGCTTTGTCCGCAGCCTCTTTCCAACCTTTCAGCCACTCTTCAAAAGTCGCTTCCGGATAGTCAGTCTCGTTTCCCCAAGGGTTTCGCAGCTTTGTATCTCGTCCATATTTCTCCCTTTGCTTCAGATGTCGTGCGCAATCGGTCAGGAAAGGTTCCAGTTTTTTCTGGTCTTCCGGGGTCTTGTATGAATTTGGCTTGATATTGATCAGTGCCAAGGACCATGCATCGGCGATGCACAACTCCCCCAATGCGTCCATGCAGCCACTTGCCGCTGCCTTTTCCAGATACTCCCTCGCCAGTTCGGGATAGTTTCTGCGAGCCAACATGCCCAGTTGGTAATAGGCAAGTTGATAACCCTGTTCTGCCGCTTTTCTGTAGTACTCCTCAGCTTTTTCCAGGTTTCTTCCATCGACGAGATACTCTCCAAAGATGAAGCCCTGTTCCATGTAGGCAAACGGATCTTTTCGGCTGCCTCGTTCTTCAAGTTGTTTGACAAGATTGGCAAATTCCTCCCGTTGCACATCGTTCATGTTATTACATGTCAAGCTATCCCCCGCCTTCAGCTTGAATAATTCCATCGCTGCGTATGGGTATCCAATGTCGCTCAGCTCTTTGAGTAGGTTTGTTGTCTTTTCCATCCAATTGGGGATGGTTTCGTCATACATGTAGGACGTTGCCAAATACTCTGTTGCCGCCAGATTTCCAAGGGCATGCGCCTTTTCAAAGCAGGAGCGGGACTGCATGTCGTCTTCGGGAACACCTTCGCCAATTAAGTGCCAGACCCCAAGGTTTTTCAGGGCAGTATCATCTCCCGACTCCGCCTGCGTTTGGGCAATGGCTACAGATTTTGCAAACCATTTTTCCGCTTCCTGGCGGTTTGGCTCTACGCCTTTGCCTTCCAGATAACAGCTTCCAAGCAGATGCATGGCCTCGTAGCTGCCTGCCTCGACGCCCTTGTGCAGCAAGGCAAGCGCCTTCTCGGCATCATAGGAGACACCATAGGCGTTTAAGTAGCATGAGGCCAGATTTGAATATCCCTCCGGGCATTCCTGTTCTACCGCCTTCTGATAACATGCGGCTGCTTGTTCGATATTATCTTGGACGAGGGACGTGTATTCGTAGAGTTCCCCCAGTTCGCACCAGGCTTTTCCGTTATTCAGCTCGGCAGCCTGCTTCAGGTACTTTTCGGCAAGTTTGACATCTCGGGCACATCCTTGCCCCTTTTTGTAACGGCATCCCAGCGCCAGCAGCGCTTCGGGAGAATCGTCAGCTACGGCAGCGGACTTGTTGTCTGCGCTGGTGGTACGCTCCGAGCAGGAGGTGAGCAGCAAGGCAAGTGTCGCCAATTGCCAGAACATGATGCGGCGGAATGCAGCATTAAAGTTGAATCTATGTTTCATTTTGGTTTTTGCTCCTATGATGTCCTGCCTGAATTCTGTCGAGGCGTTCTTTTTACTGACATTTTCCACTTCGCGCTTTGATCAGGCGATTCATAATATATCACTTCTCATGGCAATCTTCGATGAGGCCAATGGTGTGCACGATTGATTCGGTTGCCTTGGCACAGGATTACTTCGACTGTCTCTGCTTTTTGTGGTGCTTCTGCTCTTAGGAGTCGTTCAATAGGTGGGGATGCTGTGAAAGTTTACAGCAAGTTCAGGTACTAAATTGTATTACCTGAATCCGTGATGTAACGCCCAGAAAAAAGGTTAAAAATAGTTGACAACCCGTTGATTTGCAGTACATTACGATATCATCCTAAGGTCGTAGTTCCACTCACCAACGAGGTTGTCAACAATGAAATTTATGCAGGGTTCCGAAGAAA
>JAGVUR010000089.1 GCA_019136135.1 Verrucomicrobiota bacterium | reverse complement strand
CCCCGACAATGGAGACAACTTCCCACCCAATACATGGTACAACCCATGGTAGCTCCCGGAGCGCTCAAACTGAATGATCTGAGACGCATTCTCGACAACGCACACCAACTCGCGATTGCGGCCGACATCCGAACAGACAGGACACAAATCACCCTCGCATATGTTCCCGCATACAGAACAGGACTTCACAGTGTCATGCAAACTCGACAACACATCTCCGAAATCAGACAATTCTTCAGAAGTCCACGACAACGCTGACAACGCCATGCGCTCGGCACTGCGCTTCCCTACACCGGGAAACCGGCTGAAATAACCTATCAATCGCTCCAATGATAGCGGATAATCTGACATTGATTCTCCAAATAATAGCGTTTTCCCGCCTGAAACAATCCTTATCCTTCGGGCGCCTCCGATGCCTTGACGCGAGCAAAAATAATCTCAGTCCCGAACGCCTCGTTAATCCGTTTCACAAACGGCTTGTTCGCCAAAGCCTGCTTCTCCGCCGTCGTCGGCTCACGGTATTCACCTTGCAAGCCTTCATCGTCCTGAGGGCGATTCTTCGACGATGCACCCACGCCACGTAACTTAGGCAATGGCATCGAAGCCTGGATGTCCAAGTTCGAACTGTCATCACTGTCCTGAGAATCTATTTGGGACATTCTCTCAAAAAGATTCGAAGTCGTCAACATCTCCTCGCCCTCCCCAATGTCTTCCAGTGCTTCTGGCGGAATCGGCGGCGGGGGTGCATCGTCCTCGACCACGGGTTCAACGACCTTCGAAGAAACCGACTCGACGACCGGAGCGGACTCTGGTTCTGGTTCTGGTTCGGGAGTTGGAGTTGGTGCTGGCGTGGGAGTCTTGACAACTGGTGCTGCTGCAGGAGCAACCGCCGCGGGAGTCGAAGCCACTATGGTCGGTGCCGGTATGACCACTGGCTTTCTTGGTGGCGGAAGCTGCTCTGCAGGCAGAACCCCGCTCAACACATTGAGGCGACCAATGATATCATCCAATTGGACGCTATGCGCGTCAAGCATCACACGGGCAAGCACGGTCTCGAAATAGATCCGCTTGTTCACAGCTGAACGGAACGACCATTCCTGCGCAACAAGCCCCTGCAATATCCGCTGCACCATCTGGGGTTCGACTCCGCGACCGATGTTCAGCAAATCCTGCAACTCGGTCTCGCTGACCTCCAAAAACTTCTCGGGCTCGCTGCAAACCCCTGCGACCATAATATTCCGAACGTACGAGATCAAGTCGCCGAACAAACGTTCCAAATCCCGCCCGCTATCGGCAAGCTTCTGCAAGACCAGCATTGACCGGTTGATATTGTTCTCGAACAAGCCAGCCGCCATTTCCCGCAATTCAATTCCGGACGCCAGCCCGAACACGTCAATCACGTCTTGTTCGCTGATCAGTTCATCCTCCGCCAATCCGCCGCAAAATGCGATCATCTGGTCAAAAATCGATTGTGCATCACGCATTCCGCCGTCTGCCGCTCGGGCGATTGCCCCCAGCGCAGCGTCCTCGACATGGACTCCTTCGCCGTCCGCAATCTGGCGCAACCGATGTACAATCAACGGAACGGATATCCGCTTCAGGTCAAAGCGCTGGCATCGGGAAATAATCGTCGGCAGAACCTTATGGGGTTCCGTGGTGGCGAACAGGAACTTGACGTGCTCGGGCGGCTCCTCCAGCGTCTTGAGCAACGCATTCCAAGCCTGAGGCGTCAACATGTGGACTTCGTCGATGATATAGATCTTGTACTTGCCGTGAGTAGGCGTGTACTGGACGTTTTCACGGATGTCCCGAATATGCTCGACCTTGTTATGGGACGCACCGTCAATCTCAATCACGTCAAGCGAGGTCCCCGCAGCGACTTCAATGCAACTCTGGCATTGGCAGCACGGCTCGCCAGCTTGATTGTTCGAACAATTCAATGCCTTCGCGAAAATTCGAGCAGTCGTCGTCTTGCCAATCCCGCGCGAACCGACAAATAGGTAGGCATGGCCAATACGGTTCTGCAAAATGGCATTCTTCAGCGTGCGACTGATATGCTCCTGTCCGACTACTTCTGAAAAAGTCTGTGGCCGCCATTTGCGCGCCAATACCTGATACGCCATTTTCCTTCGTCTCCAGGTTGCCTGTCCATCCCCTGTTTCGAACCCTGGCCAACAACATCGCAGGGCACAAAAAAAGTCATGCCGCCTGAATCAGAGGTCCTGACGCCCAAGTAGACTGCTTAGGGCTGCTTTGTTCCCAACCTGACCCGGTTCACAGCGTCCCTGTCGACAGGTTCCGAAACAGACGACACGACAAATTTAAATATACCCCCTCCCCATGGTTTTTCCAATCAAGCCACCTCTTTTTTTGCGATGGATCCTTTATCCTAAAAAAGAGCAGCCAAAGCCAATCTGTCGTTCCTAATAGCTTGATTATCACAGAATTATGAAATTCCTCCCGTCCGCTGAATTAGTGAAATGCATTAAAAAAAGTGATTTTCACACTTTCTTTCCTTGAAGGCTTCACTCGTTGCGACATAATTCCCACATTTTCCGCGTTAATTTAATGGATAGACTCAGGTACGGGCACCCCGGGTGCCCGTACTTAGGACCGCCTTGTTCTGCAACATGGTAGATTCGCCCGACTTGTCCGACCCGTCCGACCCGTCCTCCGACCCGTCCGACCCGTCCGACCCGTCCGACCCGTCCGACCCGTCCGACCCGTCCGACCCGTCCGACCCGTCCGACCCGTCCGACCCGTCCGACCCGTCCGACTTGTCCGACTTGTCCGACTTGTCCGACTTGTCCGACTTGTCCGACTAGGGATGCTCCATTTTAGCCGCTTGACCAGTGACATCTCTCATGTACGACCACCCTGGGTGCTCGTACCAAAGCATTGTCCTGGCATCAACTGCTTTTTTCAGGCTTATGGCAAAAACGAAATAACATCAGGACAAATTCGGCTGATCCTGCTCCAGCAACTCCATAAAGTTCAGGAATTCTGACCAGGTTGAGATTTGGCAGACTCCCGCCTTGAGCGAGCGTCGATATCCGCGCCCGCCCATATAGGCCAAGATGATTTTCCTTCCATTGACCAGCCCGGCAGCCTCCCCATATTCGGAAACCATTCCAGACAAATGCTCGCGCAATGTCTCGCAAAGTTCCTGATGGGAAGGCCGGTAATCCACGCCCTCTTTCAGCGACTTGAAAATCCACGGGTTGCCAATGGCTCCGCGGGCAACCATCAGGCGATCGCATCCCGTACCCTCATGCAATGCCCTACAGGTGGCCACATCGACAATCCCACCGTTCGCTGTCACTGGAATGCGAAGCCCTTCACGAACTGCACGAATCACCAAAAATGCAACGGGACCCGAATAAATCCGACTCGCAAGACGACCGTGAATCGTAATGCCTTCAACACCGACTTCCTCCAATTTCTGACACAGGGCCAAGGTCGGCTCCGGATTCGCTTCATCGAGGATTCTCAGCTTGACCGTCAGCGGTTTTGCAATCAAATCCCTCAGCAGCTTGACGCACTCCAGTGCATGCTCCGGCATTTTTAGCAACGCTGCTCCCGCATGGCGCTGTACAACCTTTTTCACGGGACATCCCATATTGAAGTCAATCGCATCGTAATCCATTGCATTCAGCATCGGTGCGGCTTTCTCCAGCAGGTCCAGGCGGCTTCCCATCAATTGTGCGGCCAGCCAACGATCTTCAGGGCATCTTGCCAGAATCGTCGGGTTTTCCTTGTTCCCGTAGACAAGCGCACCCGCATCGATCAGCGCCGTATGTCCGCGATCAAGTCCATGTCTCCAGCACATCCGGCGAAATGGAACATCCGTATATCCCGCCAGCGGTGCCATAATGTATTCGATTGAACCCATCGTCAACCCACCATTGTCAACATGCATAAAAAAAGCACGGACACCCGATCTTGCGAATGCCCGTGCGTAGAATGCCCTGTGGCTGGATGTCGAACGACTCCTTATCCGCGCCTGCTCCTCAAATGCCCCTTCTCCATGAAGCCGTCATAGTGCCTCGAAAGCAAGTAGCCTTCGATTTGACGCATCGTATCCAGGGACACGCCGACGATGATCATGAGGCTGGTGCCACCGAAGAACTGGGCAATCAGGGGCTGGACGCCAACCCATTTGCTCAGCAGCATCGGAAGGATAGCCAATGCCGTCAAGAAGATCGCGCCTGCAAAGGTAATCCTGGTCATCGAGCGATCCAGGAAATTCGCCGTGTCGTTGCCAGGACGGATTCCGGGGATGTAGCCGCCGTTCTTCTGCAAGTCATCGCTGATCTTGATCGGGTTGAATTGGTTGGCAACCCAGAAGAAGGAGAACACAAGGATCATCAGACCGTAGAGGATGATGTAGCCAGCGCTACCGTAGACAATCAAAGGAGCAACCCATTTCACAATCTTCCAGTCCGCAGGAAGATAACGCAACAGCATCATCGGGAACGAGAGGATCGCGCCAGCGAAAATGATGGGCATCACACCGGAATAGTTGACGCGCAACGGCAAGTAGCTGGTCTGGGCAGCGGTCGTGCCACCAATGCTCGCAACGCGACGTGCGGCATAGCGAATCGGAATCTTGCGCACGCCCTGCGTCAAGGCAACCGTGGCGGCGCATACAACGCAGAACATCACAATCAAAAGCAAAAGGTGGATGATCGTCAACTGGTTGTCGCCAGTTGCATAGCCGCCGAACACTTGCTTGAATAAACTGTTAAGCGCTACCGGCAAACGGGCAACGATATTGACAGTGATGATCAAAGACGCGCCATTGCCGATTCCGTACTCGGTGATCATCTCGCCAAGCCACATCACCAGCATCGAGCCGGCAGTCAACGTCAAAACCGTCGAAACCACAAAGAAGAATCCGGGATTGATCACGACGGGATTCTCGGTTTGCAAGCCGACACGACCGGGATTCATCATCGCCGACGAGAACATCACGCCCTGGATCACACAAATTGCCAACGTGACGTAACGCATGATCTGGTTGTACTTCTGGTGCCCGCTCTCGCCTTCGCGCATCATGCGCTCCAAGGGAGGCAATACAGGAGTCATCAACTGCATGATGATGGAAGCGGAAATGTAAGGCATGATGCCCAATGCGCCAACGGCAAACTGCTCAAGCGCACCGCCACTGAACAAATCCAGCAAATCCATCACGCCGCCTTCGCCCTTGTTCGAGCCGAACAACGACTTCAAACCCGCAGGATTGACCCCAGGGCACGGAATCAAACTCGCCAATCGGCATATGGCAATAATACCAAAGGTGATCAGCAAACGCTTCCTCAACTCGGGTATTCTCAAACAGTTCTTATACGCTGAAATCATGTGTGATTCCTTGTCTGTTTAGTGTCATCGGATTTAACCTGCAACACCGTGAACGGCATCATGCCGAACGCGGCACCGCAAAACTCTCTCTCCACAGCAAGCATCCATGATCGGATGATCATTAGCCTTGCTTGGAAGCCTGAGCCTTGGCCGCTTCGGCACGACGTGCCTTGCGACGCTCGACTTCATTGTAAACAGACTTCTCTATCTCAGTGCAAGTACCGCCAACGGCTTCAATCCGTTCCTTCGCAGCTGCACTGAACTTGTCTGCGGTCACATTCAAGGACTTGGTCAATTCGCCATCGGCAAGAATCTTGAGAGGACGTGTGTTCTTGTTCAGCAAGCCGCGCTTCAGCAATTCATCGCGGTTCACAGTCGAACCGGCATCGAAATTCTCTTCCAGAATCGCCAGGTTCACCACATTGTATTCAATGTGATTCGGATTCTTGAAGCCGCGTTTCGGCAAACGGCGGATCAATGGAATCTGACCACCTTCAAAATATGGACGACGCGTATGACCGCTACGGGCGCCTGCGCCCTTGTCGCCACGACCTGCGGTGCGTCCGTGCCCCGAACCATCGCCACGTCCAACACGCTTGCGCGCCTGGCGAGGAACCGTGTTGTATAATTCGTGAAGTTTCATCGCTATGTTCCTAAATGTTTCTGACTCGTATTACAGGGAATGACGGTCGCGCTTCGCCAAGACTTCGCTGCGAGTGCGCAACTTCGCAATGGCTGCAAAGGTCGCCTTGACGACGTTCACGGGATTCTTCGACCCCAGGGACTTCGCCAAAACATCCTTGATGCCGCCAAGTTCCAAAACGTGACGCATGCCGCCGCCGGCAATCACACCGGTACCCGGTGCGGCAGGGCGAACGATGACGCTGGCTCCACGGAAATCAGCAGCCACAAAGTGGGTGATCGTCGTGCCAAACATCGGAACATCGACGATGTTCTTGCGGGCTTGCTCGCCACCCTTGCGAATGGCATCCGAAACTTCGTTGGCCTTGCCAAAACCCATTCCGACCTTGCCGTTCTTGTCGCCAACGACAACCAAAGCGCTGAAGGAGAAGTTACGACCGCCCTTCACGACCTTGCTGCTGCGGTTGACCGCCACAACGCGCTCCTCGTATTCCTGGTCCTGAGCTACAGCACCCACGAAATCGCGAGTGTTAATAGGCGCATCCTCGCCTTCAGGTTTCTTAATTTGATCTGCCACGGAATTGTTCTCCTGTTGATCCTTTCCTAGATTCCCGGCTCGCATCGGCATCGACTTCTCTTAACCGCATCTAGCCAGGCAATAAAGTGACTTAAAACTCCAGACCGGCTTCGCGAGCCGCATCTGCCAAAGCCTTCACGCAACCATGATACTTGAACCCGCCACGATCAAAAACGACCTTCTTGATCTCAAGTCCCAATCCACGCTCGGCAATCAACTTGCCGATAACCTGCGCACTTTTCATGTTCGCAGCCAAATTCTGCTCGCGATTCGCCTTCTCAAGCGTCGAGGCGCTCGCCAAGGTAATCTGCTTGTCATCATCGATCAACTGCGCGTAAATATGTGCGCCTGTACGGCATACGCTCAGGCGTGGAATCTCGGCCGTGCCCTGAACCTTAAAACGCAATCGGCGGTGACGACGATCGCGAGCCTGTTTCCTACTCTGCTTGCTCATCCTTAAACTCCATTCTTATAAGGCTGGACTGCAACCCAGCCCAATCCAAGGTAAATTATCCAACAAGGCCCAACAAAAATGAACCGTCAATCAGCTGCCGACCTTCTTGCCGCCCTTCAGGACAATCTTCTCGCCTGCAAAGCGAACACCCTTGCCATGGTAGGCATCCGGAACACGGAACTTGCGGATGATGGCTGCAACCTGGCCGACCTGTTGCTTGTCAATGCCTTCCAAACTGATCTTCACCTGGTCGGCAACAGTGCACTTGACACCTTCAGGCACTTCGTAAACGATCGGAACCGAAAAGCCAAGGTTCATGGTCAACTTCTGACCTGCAACCTGAGCACGGTATCCAACGCCGGACAACTCCAAGTCAATCTTGAAGCCATCGGTAACACCTACTACCATCGAATTCACTAGACTGCGAACCAAACCATGGTTCATCTTCGACTGGCGGGCATCGTCGGAACGCTTGATGTGGATCACATTGCCTTCCTGCACAAGGCTGATACCGGCAGGCATCGTGTACGACAACGTCCCCTTGGAACCCTTTACCGTAACTGCCTGGCCGGCAACCTCAACCTTCGTCGATGCGCCAACCGTTATCGGCTTATTGCCTATTCGTGACATTGTATTTCTCCTTGAAAACCATTGAATTCCAGCGCATTACCAAACGTAGCACAGCAATTCGCCGCCGACATTCTGCTTACGGGCAGCATGGTCAGTCATCAAACCTGACGACGTCGAGAGAACGGCGATGCCAAGACCGCCCAGAACGCGAGGAATCTTGTCACTGGGAACATAAACACGGCACGACGGCTTGCTGACTCGGGTCAAGCCCTCGATGACAGGAACATTGCCCTTGCCCTTGTACTTGAGGACAATCGTCAATTCCTTCTTGTTGTTGCCGATGTCTTCCACGCTGTAGTCCGCAATGTAACCGGCTTCCTTCAACGTTTCCGCCAGTGAAGCCTTCATCTTCGAACTCGGCATGGTTGCTCGCGGCAACTTCGCTTTCGATGCGTTGCGAATGCGGGTCAGCATATCGCTGATGGGATCACTCATGCTCATCTCTTTTCCTCCGAAATATATTACCAGCTGGCTTTCGTAACGCCCGGAATCTGACCTGTGTTCGCCAATTCACGGAAGCAAATACGGCACAGATGGAACTTGCGGATATAGGCACGCGGACGACCGCAACGCTCGCAGCGGAAATACGCACGGCTCGAAAACTTCGGTGTACGCTTCGCCTTAATGACTAAACTCTTCTTCGCCACAGTACGCCCCCTTAATTGTTAGCACCAGCAAACGGCATGCCAAGAAGACTCAGCAAGTCGCGAGCTTCATCATCCGTCCTGGCAGTCGTAACTATCGTAATGTTCATTCCAATCGTGTGCTTGATCTTGTCAAGGTCGATTTCGGTGAAGACCGACTGGTCATTCAAGCCGAAATTGTAGTTCCCGGCTCCATCAAAGGACTTCGGCGAGATGCCCCGGAAGTCCCTGACGCGCGGCAGCACGATGTTGATCAGGCGATTCAGGAAGTTGTACATCACGCCACGCCTAAGCGTAACGCTGGCGCCAACCGCCATGCCCTTGCGCAATTTGAAGTTGGAGACGTTGACGCGAGACTTCGTGATCACAGGCTTCTGGCCGGTAATCAAATTCAAGGTCTCGACCGCCGCCGTCATGACTTCGCGATCCTTGTCAGTCCCAACGCCGGTATTGACAACAATCTTGACCAGCTTGGGAATCTCCATCGGATTCGTGTAGCCGCGCTTCTCCATCAACTGGGGAACCACGGTCTCCTTGTAGTATTCACTCAATGCACTGCTTATCATCTCTTGACCTCGCAATTTCAGCCCTGACCACCGCCCGACCTGGCCTTGCGAGCCTCAGCCCTGGCTTGCCACCTATCCTCGCTCATCACGTTCGAAATGTGAATCATCGCCTCGACTTCCTCGATCCCGCCATTGGGATGAGTCTGGCTGCGACGAATCGTCTTCTTACGGATAGCCACACCCTCGACGCACACGCGCTCGGCCTTGCGGTCAACCTTCAATACCTTGCCAACCTTGCCACGATCGGCACCCGCGATCACGCGAACCGTCATGTCTTTCTTGATCTTCGCCTTAGACATCTTACAACACCTCCGGCGCCAATGAAACTATCTTCATGAAATTCTTGTCTCGCAACTCACGGGCAACAGGCCCGAAAATGCGAGTGCCACGCGGATTGTTCTGATCGTCGATGATCACGGCGGCATTCCGGTCGAAACGAAGGAAGCTGCCATCCGAACGACGAATGTTGAAGGCGGTCCGTACCACGACGGCACGTACGAGTTCGCCCTTCTTAACGCCGCCACGCGGCGCCGCTTCCCTGACGGAAGCGCGAATCACATCGCCAATCTCGGCAAACTTCTTGCGCTGACCCAACGTACGTATCGCCATGATCTTGCGGGCGCCAGAGTTGTCCGCCACATCCAAGATGGTCTGCATCTGAATCATCTGTCACTCCTCCTCAATCGACTACCGCCGACTTAATGATTTTCACGAGCCGCCAGCGCTTCAGCTTGCTCAACGGACGTGTTTCCATAATCTCGACGATGTCGCCAGTCTTGGCTTCGTTGTTTTCGTCGTGGACGTAGCACTTGCTCGTAATCTTCACAACCTTGCGGTAGAGAGGATGCGCCACACGACGCTCGACGCGCACAACCAGCGTCTTGTCCTGCTTGTCCGACACTACCGTCCCAATCAGGTCCTTGCGGAGATTGCGAACCGGTGCCGCCGCCGTCACTTCTTTGTTGCTTGTCTCTTCTGACATCTTGAACTACCCTCTGTTATTTCGAAGCATTCTTCGCAAGATTCGCCTGGCGACGGGCCTCGTTCTCAGCGGTCGCGGCCGACTTGCGTGCCGCTTCCTTGCGAGCCCTGCGTCCCATGCCCGACTTCCGGTCCGCACCGTCTTCGGCAAGTCGACGCGCCGATTTCTCGGTCTCAAGACGGGCAACGTCTTTGCGCAACGTGCGAATACGTGACGAATTCTCTAGCTGACCCGTCTGAAACTGAAGACGGAGATTGAAGATCTCCTTCCTGCATTCCAACAAGGAACGCTCGATTTCCTCGGGTGTCATTTCGCGTATTTCTTTCGCTTTCATCGTTTTCTTCCTATTCCTAACCTGCTGTAAAGGTTTACTTCGCGGCGCGGCTCAGAAAACGGCAACGGAACGGCAACTTGCTGGACGCACGAGCCAGGGCTTCCTTCGCAATCGTCTCCGAACATCCGCTCAACTCGATGATCATATTGCCGGGACGAATCACGGCAACCCAACCCTCGGGAGCTCCTTTTCCCTTGCCCATACGGGTTTCAAGGGGCTTCTTGCTGAAAGGCTTGTCAGGAAATACTCGGATCCAGATCTGTCCTCGGCGCTGCATGTGACGAGTCGCCGCGATACGCGCGGCCTCGATTTGGTTGGCGGTCAACCAACCGCGCTCAAGTACCTGAAGTCCATATTCGCCGAAATCCAGCTTATTGCTGCTGCTTGCGATTCCCGCCCGGGACCCGCGCTGAACCTTTCTGTGCTCTACGCGTTTTGGCATCATTGGCATTTTTAGTGTCCTCCCAATTTTGGGGTTTGCATATCCAAACTTTAACTCCGATGAGACCCGCCAGCGTGTGAGCCTCGCTAAATCCAAAGTCGATGTTCGCACGCAACGTGTGCAGCGGAACCTTGCCGTCCTTGTACTGCTCCGTACGAGCAAGTTCGGCTCCGTTCAATCGACCTGCGCAACGGATCTTGATGCCTTCGGCACCACTTCCCATTGCCGTCTGGATAGCGCGTTTCATCGCACGGCGGAACGGGATGCGTCTCACGAGCTGCTGAGCGACCGTCTCGCTGACCAGCTGGGCGTCAATCTCGGCGCAACGGATTTCCTTGATCTCCACCAGGACTTCCTTGTCGCCGACCAACTTGCCCAGCATGTCCTTGATCTTGTCAATGCCGGCGCCCCTCCTGGGGCGTTCGGGCTTGCCATCCGCCGAGACTTCAGGCTTCGCCGGACCAGTGCCGAACTTGCCGGACATGATGATTCCAGGACGCGCCGTGAAAATCGTGACCCTGACGCGCTTCGCAAAGCGCTCGATGACGATCTTGCTCACTGCCGCGCCTGACAATTCCTTCGTCAAATGCTCCCGTATCTTCAGGTCTTCCTGCAACAACGGCCCGAATTGAGCCTTGCGGGCAAACCAACGGGACTTCCAGTCCTTGGTCACTGGAAGACGAAAGCCAATAGGATTTACTTTCTGACCCACTGTGAACTCCTTTTTATGCCTCGTCCGTTACCACAATGCGAATGTGGCTGGTGCGTTTCCTGATGTGTCCAGCGGAACCACGCGCCTTCGGGCGAAAACGCTTCATCGTCGGACCCTCGCCAATCAATGCTTCCTTGACAACCAGAAGACTACGGTCGACACCGGCCTTCTCGTCATTTTCGGCATTGGCGATAGCCGACTTCAGCGTCTTCTCGATCAGACGTGCGGCCTTCCGGGGTATCAGACTCACCATGTGCAAGGCTTCGACAGCGCTCTTGCCTTGAATCAGGCGAGCGACTTCACGAGCCTTGTACGGAGAAATCCGTACCTGTTTCGTGACGGCTAACTTTTCCATATCCTTGTTCCTTAACAAAAACGGCAACCCGCTTGTCCAAGCCCCCAGGCCTGGGGAAGGCCGCCAATTAGCATCTCAAACATCCAAACTCACTCAGGTACAACTACGCTTCCCGCAGCCAGCGATGACATCGTTCCAGATACCAATACCGCCGCACTTATGCTTACACGTACCTCGACCACACGCACTTTCGCGAGCAACTCGTCGCCGCGCCGCAAAACATACGTCGTTCCAGACCGCATCCCCGATTGGCTTCCCCGATCCAAAAGAACCATCCCCAAGGATTCGTCCACTCCCAGGACCCCGCATCCCTGATTGCCCGCCACGCCGTCGCCGCGCCTGGCGACTATCGACAAGGGCTTGAGGCTGCTCTCGACAGAACCACGCAAGTCCTGGAGACGACCCATCAGCTCGCGACGCAACGCATCGCTGGGGCGGAGAACATCCAGTATTGTCGCCAATGACTCCTCGAACTTTCGCAGGCTCTCCTCGACGGCCAATTGGTTGCGGCTGGCCTCGGACAAGGCCTCGATCGCCTCCAGCGAAAGCTTTCCCAAGTCATCACCTTCCTTCTGGCGCAACAAGTGCGCCGCCCGCACTTCGGTCAACCGGAGCCGCTCTATAACAGATTGACTCTGAAGGTAAAGATCCGCGTAACTTGAACGAACCCTGTCAAGATCCTTTCGTAACCGCAAAACCTCTGCCTCTAGCTGACCAGCACGCTGCTCGGCCGCTTCCCGTGCCTCCTTCGCTTCCTGAAAAGCCAAGGCAGACACCTGGGGTTCACCCGAACTGGTAAGGTGCGAAAAAACTGTAAAGACCAATAAAATAATCCAACATATTGAAAAATCCAATGACTTCGTAATTTTTTTTCGAAAAATCATCGCTCTTATCCCAAAAGTTACTTTTTTTGACTTTTTTGCTTGATAGAGGAGAAATGAATAATATAATATAAGGTTCATTATTTTTCCAAAAGGGACGCTTTGCATAGCCAAGCCAAGCTATCAAGCGCCCCATTTTATGTCCACTCACAAAACACTTGGAGAGCATTCGTGAAAGTTCTGGTCATCAATTCCGGCAGTTCGTCCCTGAAATTCACCTTGTTTGACATGACTGAAAAATCAGTTGTCGCAAAGGGGCTTGTGGAGCGGATCGGCTTGAAAACCCCCCATCTCATCTACCAGCCGGGCGGCAAGAAATTCGAGGAAGCCCTGACCATCAAGAACCACAGCGAAGCGCTCAAGTCTGTTTGCGAGAAGCTGGTCTCCCCCGAGGTTGGCGTCCTCAAGTCTCTTTCGGAAGTCCAGGCAATCGGGCATCGCGTTCTCCACGGCGGCTCCAGGTACACGGCTCCAATCGTCGTCGACGAAGCCGTCAAGGAAGGCATCCGCGACTGTTTCGTTCTCGGACCGCTCCACAACCCCGCCAACCTGGGCGGCATCGAAGCCTGCGAAACGGTTTTCCCCGGCGTGCCCAACGTCGCCGTGTTCGACACTGCCTTCCACCAGACGATGGAACCCGAAGCCTACCTCTACGCGATTCCTCGGGAGTATTACGAAAAGTACCAAGTCCGCAAGTACGGATTCCACGGAACAAGCCACAAGTTCGTCTATTTCAACACCTGTGAATTCCTGGGCTTGGATCCCGCCAAGGCAAAGATCATCACCTGCCACCTGGGCAATGGCTCCTCATTGGCGGCAGTCAACGGCGGCAAGGTCCTTGATACCTCCATGGGCCTCACCCCGCTGATGGGACTGGTCATGGGAACGCGTTGCGGCGACATGGATCCCGCAGTCATGCCTTTCCTCATGAAGAAGACAGGCAAGACCGCAGACGAAATGGACGCGATCTTCAACAAGAAGAGCGGACTCCTCGGCGTCTCCGAACTCTCATCGGACATGCGTGACATCGAAGCCGCAAGGGATGCAGGAAACAAAAACGCCAAGGAAGCCTACGGCATGTTCATCCACCGCCTCACCCACTACATCGGCGGCTACTACCTGCTCCTCGGCGGCGCAGACGCAATCGTATTCACAGGCGGAATCGGTGAAAATGGAATCACAACACGTGATATCATCGCCAGAAAACTCGCCGTTCTCGGAGTGAAATACGATCCCGAAGCCAACAAATCCCAAGGCGAGCAAATCGTCTTCTCAACGAATGATTCCACGATCAAGCTCGTTGTCACGCCGACCAATGAAGAGCTGATGATCGCAATGGAAACCATCAAGCTCACAACCAAATAAACCCTTATACCTTAAAAGTATATAAGTAACAGCAAAAACCAAAACAGGAGCAGGAAAATGGCAGGATTGATGGATAAGCTCTTCCCGAAAGCCGCAGCAGCAAGCATGACTCTCGTCCTCCCAGAGGGGCAGGATCCCAGGGTGATGAAGGCCGCCAAGCTTATCGCCGACCAAAAGATCGCCAAAGTCAAGGTTTTGGCAACGCCCGAAGAAGCAAAGGTATCCGCCGAAGGTGTTTGCTTCAAAAACTCAAATGTGGAACTCATCGACTGGACCAAGGCACCGTACTTCAACGAATTGGCCGGCATCCTTTTCGAACGTCGCAAGGCGAAAGGCATGACGGAAGAGGAAGCCTCCAAGAGAACCGCCAATCGCTTGTTCTTCGGCAACTTGATGGTCAACAAGGGCTATGCATCCGGAATGGTCGCAGGCTCCATCGCCTCAACCGGCGACATGCTCCGATCCGCATTCAACTGCATCGGGACAGCAAAGGGAATCAAGCTGGCATCGTCCTGCTTCCTGATGGATCTCGCAACACCCTCGCCGGCCGGCGACGAATCCCTGATCTTCGCCGACTGCGGCGTCAACCCAAATCCCGACGTCGAGGGACTGGTTGACATCGCCATCGCAACGATCAAGACCCATCAGGCGCTGATCGGAACGCAACCGAAAGTCGCCTTCCTCAGCTACTCCTCAAAGGGAAGCGCGGCAGGAGAACTCGTTGATAAAATGGCTCAGGCGACAGAACTGACCAAGGCGCGAGTCGCAGAAATGGGCTTGGACGCCCTCGTCGATGGCGAGCTCCAGGCGGACGCGGCGCTGGTTCCTGCGGTCGCATCCTCAAAGGCTCCTGAATCGCCTCTTCGCGGACAAGCCAACATCCTGATCTTCCCCGACCTCAACTGCGGCAACATCTGCTACAAGATGACCCAGAGACTGGCGAATGCGGAAGCCTACGGTCCGATCCTCCAAGGCGTCGCCAAGCCTGTCAACGACCTTTCCAGGGGCTGCACCGTGGAAGACATCGTCGGCGTCGCCGCCATCACCGCATGCCAGGCACTTGTCTGCTAATCGGATTATCGACACCAAGTCGTAACCTTCTGCGGCGACCCCATAATTCAGCGGGGTCGCCGCTTTTTTTTAGCCCCAAAAAGCACCTGACGCCATGGAAACAATTTAGGTACGAGCACTCCAGGTGCCCGTACCTAAATCCGTCTTGTTCTATTGCAGGGCAAATTCGTCCGACCCCGTCCGACCCCGTCCGACCCCGTCCGACCCCGTCCGACCCCGTCCGACCCCGTCCGACCCCGTCCGACCCCGTCCGACCCCGTCCGACCCCGTCCGGCTAGAGATGCCCTATTTTCAGCCGCTTGACCGATGTCACCGCCTGAGTACGAGCACCCCGGGTGCCCATACCTGAAGCGAACCATCGATCAATGCGTGAATTGTAGGACTTTTGTCTCAACGAGCGAGGCCTTCCAAGAAAAAAGTATGAAAATCACTTTTTCAATGCATTTCACCAATGGGCTGAACGGCAAGAAATTCCTAACCCTATGAAATTCAATTTATTAGGAATGACAGGCCGGCTTTAACTGTTTTTTCAGAACTCGATTCGTCTTTTCTGCTTTCCATCCAGCGTGACTTCGACCACGACTTTGGGATCGTAAGGTGCCGAAACCAATTGCACGGAAGCTTGCCTAGGCGTTTCGCCAACCAAGTATTCCACGCAGGAGACAAAGCATGCATTTTTGCCTTGTCGCCTGACGAGCACCATCGGGCATGGTTGCGGCGGATTATTCGCCACTCCAGTTCCTCGGATTAGTTTCGTTCCTGTTTCGCCTTTCATCCAGAACCGTCCCAGGCTCTTGTCGTTCTTGAATTCCACGATCCAATCCTGATCGGTCCCGACGATTTTAGGTTCAGCTATGTGTTGGTATCCGTGGATGCCTTTTGCCAGCGATTCCATCGGTTGGAAATCCAAGCCTTCGATGTCTGACCATTCGCCGAAATTATGCCATGCGTAATCGTAGCAATGTTCGCGATCGGATTGAGCCTGAAAGACATCGACTAGGATTCCATCAACCAACGCAACGCTTCGCCGGAAGAGGACGCCTGGCACCATTGTATCGCATTCGGCTTGCGCCAGCACCACGTCGCCTTCTTCTCGGAACGAGGTCAAACGACCTGTTGCCGGGACTTGGGATCGCTCGTCAACGACCACCGTATTGTGGGCAACCGTGTGCCGATACCAACTCCCCTGAAGAGCCGCCGCATAGGCAAGGCGTCCCGGATCGGGAGCCTGAAGCCTGCCAGCTGCATAGACATTGAGCACCAGCTTGTCGTAATGCCCGTGCCCGCCACCGTGAGGACCGTAGTCGAAATGCACATACCAAGGCTGGCCACCTGGACGGCTTTGACGCAACACAACCGCGCCCAATCCAGAAAAGTCACGGCTCTTGAGCAAGGTGGAAATGTCCACATCGACCGGCAACGTCTCCTTGCCGAAAAACACGCCTCGGTCACCGCGCCGCGATATCAGGGAAACCGCCCAGCCATACTCCGGTTTTCCATATCGACCATACGCCCATTCATAGCTGCCCGCAAAGCCCCGCATGGGGGTTGCGTCGCCATCATTGATGGCCGGGAACGTAAATCCCGGGGTTATGTATGCCAGCGGTGCGTCGAACATCCCAATGAGTCTTGGATTGTCCGTGTAGTCGAGTCCTGCCATCAGCGCGGCTTGAACGGTCCAAATCAGGGCATCAAGGGAATAGAAGTGGTACGATGCCGTTCCTTCGTACCAGAATCCGTCTTCGAGGATGCTTTTCTCCAATTGGAATTCCATGCCGCTGTCCCCTTTGAGGACGTGGTAGATCAGTTCGCTGTCATTGATCGCGAAGCCAATTGCCGCCACGCCGGCATTATGCCAGGTCTGCCAATTGCTGATTCCGGCATCGTGCCTGAGAATCGTCCTTGCGACTTCTTTCAGGAATATGTTCTCGATTTTCTGCTTGTCCTCCTCCGACAGGCAGGGACTATTGTAAATCAGGTCATACCCCCATGCCACATCGATCACCTGCACCGCCTCGTCAAGGGTTTGGGACAGCATCCTGCCTCCGCTATGGCTTGACCCACCCCGGACATCGTGATAGGTAAATGTTGGATATACTTCTACGTAGGCAAGCAGGATCTCCCTGGCGCGGCGTGCGTACTTCTCTTCCCCGCTCAAGGCATAAGCCTGTCCCATGGACTTGATCATCGTCCAATTCGTGCAATGCCTGTATCCTTCAAGCACCTGGTCGTACGGCCAGCCCGTATAGACCTTTCCACACTTGGTACACGAATGACCGGCATCGACCTTCCTCAGCCTGACCCCGCACGCCTTGCATACGTAGTGGTGCGGCCATTGACCTTCCATCTTGCTGACTTCCACGGGTTTGGACAATGCGTCGTCGCAACGCGCCAGCAACCTGGAATACCATTCGCCAATCCAGCCATCATTCAGCTTGCCGCGCAACGCAGACAAGCCCTCCGCGTCAACGAACAAATAGGGATGACGTCCTCGAGCCAAGCTCCCGTGCATATGCAAATCCAGAAAGAATTCCGAAGGTTCTTCCCCTTTCGCCAGCACCCCAATCCGACAACCTAGCCGGGACAGCGCAGGCAATGCCCCATCCGTGCAACGAAGCTTGACCGCAAATTGACGAGACCTCTCGACACCAACCTCTTCAACACCACGAGGAATCTCGACCTCAAGCCCAGAATCCTTGGAAACAACACGAAATTCGACACTGCGAGATGCCTCGCCTTGATTTCTTACCTCAATATCATGAACCAACACAGTATCGCTTTCCCGGCGACTTCCTACGCGAGACAGATCGATGTCGTCATATGTCAACTTCATATCGCAAAACCGCAATTCGGTATCTGCCAGCGGCGTATTGTCCCAGCCGCTTGCGTGTATCCAAAAGTTATCGATCTTGTTCCATCCAACTGGTCTTCGGCTCAACCCGAAATCATCCCGCAGCGAAAACCTGAAATAGCGCCAGCCGGTCCAATTCACCTTCAGGTGGCGGTAGAAGTAATCACCAGCTTCAGCACTGGCGGGATTCTCCGAACCAAAGAACAGCAGCAAGCCCTGGTTGTTCGACTTGGCAGAATGAAGCCAAAAGCTCAAATGCGTGTATTTCGTCAAGTCACGGGGAAAACCCGCAGCCGATATCCCAGCTGTTTGAGGCAAATTCCGCCATAGGCCAATACCGCGACCAGCAGGAACCCCATCGGGCAATTCGACGCCACCAGGCGACTCGACTACGCCATTCCACTGACCGCCCTTGAAATCCCCTAGATCAATTGTAGCACACATCGCTTCACCGACCATCGCCATCATCAAAACCGCAACTATCGTCCTCATTGCACATCGACTCCTTTACAACTCGTTTACAGCTCAAGGTTGCGAAGCTCATCTTGTCCACCACCCGTCCAAACTCCCCTCGTTTCACGCCAGGGATCCATATCAAATCGCCCCCGGCGAACACCAATGGAATCCGTTTCCGCTCATGCCGGGGAATCTTTCCATCCACAAACAAATCCTGGACTTTCTTGCTGGTCTTTCTTCCGAACGGGATCATCCTATCTCCAGATAACCAGCTTCGAATCACCAATTCATCCGGCAAAGACGCCAACAAAAATCGCTCTGAAAAACAATTTTCGACGTCACCCGCCCGTAATTCCCACTCGCCCCACCTGATGGTCTTTTGTTCTCTCCAGCGCCATGTCAACGCTTCCAGTTCCTCGTCATCGCTTCCTTCGACCAGCTCAAGTCCATCGGGGCAAAGCCGCAAGATGAAACCGCCCTCGATGGGAAACTCAACCACTCCGCCCGTGTAGCGACTTAGCTCAATGCCCAAACGGTGCAATGTCCCATGGGACGGCTGTACATCCTCGCCACGGACATCGTTCCACCAGTGACGAAATACACGAGGCAGCAAGCACGGACTATCAATCGCCAAGGAACGCCAATACCCAAGATCATGACAAGGTGAATCGACATAGCTCGACAAGGACAGGCGCTCCAAATAATCGGCATCGGCACGCAACACTTCCAGGGAGCGTCGAAAACCGCCGTCGCCATCGAAGATTCTTCGCGCCAACGGCAGCAATTCATTGCGAACCGCATTTCGCCGATACTCGCTCTCCGCATTTGTCCTGTCAATTCTCCAGTCTGCCACACCCCGTTCAAGCAGCCACTTTTCCAAGTCGTCTTTCCGCAAGTCCAGCAAAGGCCGATGGATCATCAGTCCATTCAGTTCACGATATTCGCGCAAGCCGGTCAACCCGGAACTATTCGAGCCTCGCGCAAGGCGAAGAAACAAGTCCTCAAGCACATCGTCTGCATGATGCCCCAAAAACACGACGGTGCCATTCGCGACCAGGCTTTGCCATGCTTCCAGGCGAAGCCGTCGCGCCGCTTCCTCGATTCCTTCCCCATCACGACGATTGCCCAGCACCTCCAGGCTTCGGCTCAAGAACCGAATCGAGCGCGCCCGGCAGAATTCCTCGCACCATGCGCAATCCGCCTTCGATTCATCGCCTCGCAATCCGTGTTCGAAATGAACTGCGGTCACAGGAATTCCTGCGGCAACCAGCATCAGCAGCAACGCCGTGCTGTCGATGCCACCACTGAAACCCACATAGTACTCGCCCGCCATATCCCCGTACTCCTCGCGCAACGAGTCGATGACCGATGATATGGTTTTGTTCTTCATGCTTTTCATTTGTTCTTACCTTGGATTTGTCCCTGAGGAATACATACTATACTTCCCATTTCCATTCTTGGCACCAACTAAAGCAAAGTACGAGACAACAGTTTTTTTGCTCGTCAATTTCCTCCCTTCTCGTCCCCATCGCCCAAAAACATTTTCGTCAACCCCGCCAGAAAAAGGCATGTCACATACATTTTGAGTACGAAACTGGTGATTTTTGGGATTTGGTTTCGGGGTGGTTTTGTGGGGATTAGCTCAACGCGGCATAGCATGACCCAAGATGCCCCCCAGACCACCCAAGGTGACCCGACACCACCCCGGGTGCTCCAAACACCACCCCGGGTGCCCAAACACGACCCAAGGTACCCGACACCACCCCGGGTGCTCTCCCACCACCCCGGGTGCTCTCCCACCACCCCGGGTGCTCTCCCACCACCCCGGGTGCTCTCCCACCACCCCGGGTGCTCTCCCACCACCCCGGGTG
>JAGVUR010000021.1 GCA_019136135.1 Verrucomicrobiota bacterium | reverse complement strand
TCTTAGCGGATTCATGCTGCCTCCTTTGTTTTTGGTTAACATAATAAGATAGCATGGATTCGCTTTTTTGTGTCAGGAACTAAAGAACTGCTGCTTTCCTATGGGATGGCTGTGTCTTTTTTTCACATTCACAATCCATAATTTGAGGATTCTGCGATGCCATTGATGTTTGACATGCCCCTCGAGCGCCTTCTGACCTATGAAGGCCGCAATCCACGTCCACAGGACTTTGACGATTTTTGGACAAAATCCGTAGCCGAGATGGAAGCATTAGGCACGGATTGCCAACTGTACCCTGCTGAATTCACCCATCCTGCGGCAGATTGCTACGAGCTTTGGTTCAAGGGCGTCAAGGGTGCATCCGTGCACGCCAAGCTTGCCGTGCCAAAGAATGCAGGAACGAACAAGTCGAATCCAGCCATCGTCAAGTTGCACGGGTACTCGGGCGACGCGGGTGATTGGATGAGCAAGATCGCCTGGGCAGCGGCGGGATTCACCATCGCCGCCATCGATTGCCGAGGACAAGGCGGAAAATCCGAAGACGTAGGCGGCGTGATCGGAAACACCTTGCACGGACACATCATCAGAGGCCTTGAAAGCCAATTCCCCAAGGATCTCCTCTTCAGAGACATCTACCTGGACTGCGCGCAACTAACGCGAATTGTCATGGCCAGGCCTGAAGTCGATCCTGACAGGGTTGGCTGCTATGGAGGCAGCCAAGGCGGCGGATTGACCATCGCAACTGCAGCGCTCGTCCCGCAAATCAAACGTGCCGCTCCAATATTCCCGTTCCTCTCGGACTACAAGAGAGTCTGGGAAATGGATCTCGCACAACATGCATACGCAGAACTAAAGGAATTCTTCAGGCATACCGATCCGCTCCATCAGCGCGAAGACGAAACATTCACAAAGCTCGGATATATCGACGTGCAGTTCCTCGCGCCGAAAATCAAGGCCGAAGTGATGATGACACTGGGATTGATGGATACAATCTGCCCGCCTTCGACGCAGTTCGCGGCCTACAACAAGATCACGTCCAAGAAATCGTACGTGGCATATCCGGACTTCGGACACGAAGACCTGCCCGGAAAAGAAGACCGTATCTTTCAGTTCATGCTCGGACTATAACCAAAACCTGAATGCCGGATACCAAAAGCCATGCTCCTGGGACTAGACATCGGAACATCATCATGCAAGACAACTATTCTGGACGAACAAACTGGAATGGTCGTCGCAACAGCTAGATACCCGCTAAACTACCTCTACCCAGATGATGTCAGGGCGGAAATCGATGCCGAGGGACTCTGGAATTCAGTCACCAACGTCCTCAAGGCATTGGCGCAAAACAACCCACACCCTTGCCAAGCCCTAAAGGGAATGGCGGTCAGCATCGTCTTCCCAACCTTCGTCCCCTTGGACAAAGACAACAAGCCATTGCACAATGCAATTCTCTACAACGATCGCCGAAGCCAACCACAGGTACAAAGGCTGAAAAGGGAACTGGGAGAGAAATTCCTTGTCGAACATTTGGGCAACGAACTCGTACCGGGAACAAGCATCCTGCCAGGAATATGCTGGTACAAGGAACATTGCCCGGAACTCGACAAGAAAACAACGACTTACGCAACACTTGGTTCTTTCATAATTCAAAGGCTCACAGGCAGCCGGGGAATGGATCCCGCACACGCTTCACTGTCGGCACTATGCCCAAAAGGACAGGAACATGCCTGGTCAAATACCATCCTGGAGGCGGCGAATATCCGCCAGGATCAATTGCCGCCTGTCCATGAAGGGCTGGAAATAGCGGGACTCTTGCGCGACGAGGTCGCCAAGGAAACAGGCTTGCCCCGCAACCTCCCTGTTACCTGGTCCAACGGAGACGCCCCATTGGCAGCCTTCGGGGCTGGAATCGACTTGCCCGGGCAGGTCTTCGCCGCCTGCGGAAGCACAGATTGCATTATGGTCTGCGCGAACAAGCCATCGGGCAATCCGCTGTTCTGCAACATCAGGCACGTGGTTCCAAACACCTGGTTCGCCAATGGCACCATGAGTTCAGCAGGAGCCTCGGTCAAGTGGCTTTGCGAAGATTTCCTGAAGTGCTCCTTCGAGGAGTTCCTGAACGAGGCATCAGCAGCCACGCCGGGATCAGGCGGCCTTTTGTTCTTGCCCTACTTGCTCGGAGAGCGGACACCTGTCTGGGACGCCAATGCCAGAGGCGTCTTCCTGGGATTGTCATTGACCACATCGCGTGGTGACGCCGCACGGGCCGTGCTGGAAGGCGTTGCATACGCATGGAAGCAAATTCTGGACTTGTTGGAACGCGACTTGGCCATCAAGCTTGACGAAGTCGTCGCCGCAGGCGGAGGCGCAACCAACCACCTTTGGAACCAAATCAAGGCAACCCTGCTCGGTCGTCCCGTAGTCACCTTGGAATTCAACGACGTCGGCGCCTTGGGAGCCTGCCTGGCGGCGGGCATCGCCACTGGCGTATGGCGTTCAACGGCGGATGCCTTTGACGCCACAACGAAACTCAGAAAACCAAAGCGAGTCGATCCAGTCCCGCAATGGACCGAGCCGCTTCTGGAAAACTATCAGAGATACTTGCGACTATACCCGACGGTAAAGCCGCTTTTCCATACCGAAATCCAACCTTAACACTCGACTCAAGCTATGAGATTCAGAAATATTTTACGATTCGAAGCCTTGGTTGCAGCGACCACTCTTGTCTTCGCCGCAACTCAAGCCCAGGACGCAGTCCTGCCAAACGAACCCCACGGAAACGCAACGACTTTTGTCTTCCAGGAAGGTCCCTCCCAAAAAGAACAGGCGAGAAAATACCTCGACCATGGCTTGAAGGCGATGGGAGACAAAATCTACAATATCGCCGAGGATTTCTTCAAGGAATACCGGAAATCCGTCGAACCCCACGAACCTGACTTTGCCGTTGCCTCCACGAATCTTGCTCAAGCCTTGATTGGCCAAGACAAGTTGAAGGAGGCGGAGGAAGCCCTACTCTACCACCAGGCGAACTCTGCCGGACTCAAATCCTCCCAGGACCAGGCGAAACTCAACTACGTCTGGGCACAAATCTGCTTCAAGCAAGGACGCTACGACGATTGCCTTAAGTTCGCCATCCCGCTCACGCTAAAAGACTCGGACCAAGCCTTCATCGAAAAGGCTACGATCATCGTCGCGGACGCATACGCCCAAAAGAAGGACTGGAACGGCGTCAAGGAAACATTGGTCAACTTCATCCTCATACCAGAAATCGGCCCCAACAACTTTGAAATACAAAAGAGGTTGGTCAATGTCCACCTATGCACGGGAAACCCGCAAGCGGCGGAAGCAGTCCTCGCGAAAATCACTTCCATCGCCAAGCCAGAAGACCAATTGGCAATCAATCTGCTTAAAATCCATTGCTTCGCAAAGCTCAAGCGAGACGAAGACGCACTCACAGTCTATCAGAACATAGCAGCGCAATGCCCGGAAAAGCCAGACATGGAATGGTGGAACCCACTCTGGGAGCTCTCTCAGATACTCTTTGAAAAACAACGATTCCCGGAACTCGAACCAATACTCACGCAAACAGCCAAAACAGCTTGCAACCAACAAGACGAAGTCGCGGCGACAATCCTGCTTGCAAAAACACAAATCGAACTCAAGAAAAACAACCTCGCGCAAAACAACCTCGACATCGTCAGAAAGAAATTCCCGGATTATCCACAGCTTGACGACGTCACGTTCAGGCTGGCGCAACTGCACCAGCAAACACATTCCCACAGAACAGCGGCAGAACTGTTCTCAACCCTGGTCGAAAACCAAAAGATAGACCCGCTGATGCGCACGGAAGCCGCGTTCTCAAAGGCGACAAGCCTCTTCGCGGACGGCCAGTGGAACAAGGCGATCGAAACATACATCGCCATCGAACCAATCGCACCGACGCACCAGCTCAAGGCAAAGGCAATCTTCCATGCCGCAGAACTCGCCGAAAAAAACAAGCAGGAGCAGCAAGCAGTAGAACTCTACGACAAACTTGCTGACAGCTATCCCCAATCAGACCTGGCGCCAGAAGCGAGGATGAGGCAGGGAAACGCATTGATGCAGCAAAACGAATACGAAAAGGCCGCAGAAACGTACAAGCAATTTGCGGAAACCTTCCCAAAGCACGAGTATGCACAGCAAGCAAACCTCCAGCAAGGCGTCGCACTCAGGCTGGCTGCCGTGTCAAATGAGGACAAGTCGAAGGCGGCCAAGTTCCTCGACCAAGCTGCAGCTACGACCCAAAACCCAGAATACGCAGCCCAGGCATTGTTGGAAGCCTTCAAGGCCGCACGGGACTCAGGAGACATCAAGTTCGCCTTGCAGCTCCTTGACAAGCTGATCGAACGTTTCCCGGAATCGACCTACTTCCCGCAGGCGCTTTACCAAAGGGTCCTGGTCAAGCTCAGGCAAAACCTCAACCAATCGGCCATCGAAGACGCCGACCTCTTCTTCAAGCAGTTCCCGCTCAATCCCCTTGCCGCCGAACTCTACATCATTATCGCAGACCTGCACGCTAGCCAAAACGAATGGTCGCTGGCGCAAAACAGGTATCTTAGCCTGAAAGCGGCTTTCCCGAACTCAAAGCTGCAGGCGCTCGCCATCTACGAAGCAGCAAACTGCGCATACAAACTGAACGAATACGAAGGAGCACTCGGAATCCTTAAGGAAATTGACAAGCCGATCCCCGAAGGACAGCAAGAACAGAAACTCTCGCAGGAGGAAAAGCAATTCAAGGCAAAATCACTGATGCTCAAGGGAGAAATCCTTGCGTCAATGAACGACTACGCAAGCGCAAGGCAAGCTTACGCAGAAGTGATGAAGACAATCGAAACGAGCGACTTGACCTACGCCGCACTCGGAAGGCAAGGAGACATGTGCCTGGCCCTCGCAGCGGCAGACAACACAAAGGTCTCGAACCAGGAACTACTGCAAAACGCCGTCCAATGCTTCAACCAAATCCTCGACGAAAAGTCGACGGCATCCCACGAACTCAAGGAAATGGCAACCTACAGGCTCGCCATCTGCCTCGAAAGACAAGGCAAGCCGAACGAAGCTATCGATATTTTTCTCAAAATCTGCTACGCATACACAGGATCACCTAACCTGAACGGAGTCAAGAAACCTTCGTTCTACTTCGAAAAGTCAGTCTTCGACGCAGCACGACTGCTGCAACAGGACGGGACGCCGGAAAACCTAAGAAAGGCAATGCACCTATACAGAGACCTGGTCAATGAACAACTCCCGACATCTAAGCAGGCTAGCCTCAAGTATGAGGAAATAAGAAAAAAACACGGCTTCGACAAGTAATTCATTCCAAAACTGCAACGACATGAACAACAACAAGCTCCCCGAATCGATCAAAAACCTGGGCGTGATGGCACTCTCGGGAACCCCGTCAAACGAACGACTGCAAAGGGGACTCGAAAGGTTGAAGCAACTCGGAGCAAACATCGTCCTGCCAGAACAACGGGAAGGAAAAACACGTTTCCTGGCGGCGCCGGACAACGAAAGGGCAAGGCAACTCCATGAATTGCTTCTAAATCCGGAAATTGACGCCATCATCGCAAAACGCGGAGGATTCGGAGCGGCAAGAATACTCGATATCATCGACTGGGAACTCGTCAGATCCCGAAACATCCCAATCATAGGATACTCGGACGTCTCGGCATTCCATCTCGCAGCGCTCAAGCACGGTTGCAGAAACCAGATCCACGGACCGATGATCGCCAGCGAATTCGGCACCGACTTCGAAAAGCCGGGAAACCAGGACGCCTTCGGCAAAACCCTGGACTCCCTTGTCAAGGTCATCGAGGGCAACGACGACCTCCTGCCTGAAGGCACGCAACTCCAGGTCATCAAGCCGGGGAAGGCAGTCGGTCCGCTCGTTCCCACCAACCTGACCCTCCTGGCTTCCCTCATCGGAACGCCCTACTTCCCCAGCCTCAACAACGCGATCCTCGTCCTCGAGGATGTCAACGAAGCCGCATACAAGATCGATGGCTACCTCACCCACTTGAGAAACGCAGGTCATCTGAAGGGACTCGCGGGACTTATCTACGGCGCCTTCACTGAAGGCGAGGATGCCGAATACCTTCCCGAGGTCCTCGAGGATTTCGCCAAGGACATCAACGGTCCCGTCGTCCAGGGACTTCCCTTCGGGCACATCTTTCCAACGATCAGCCTCCCCGTCGGCAAGGAAGCGATCCTCGACGCAACCGTCAATCCCCCGAACCTTAGGCTGGCGCCCGAAGCGCGATTCGAATCGCACATCGCGACCACTGACGAGGGCACGCTCAACTACAGGTTCCTCCAGCCCAAAAACCAACAACCGGGCAAGCAATACCCCCTCGTCCTCTTCCTGCACGGGGCAGGCGAACGTGGAGAGGACAACCACATCCAACTCATTCATGTGGTCAAGAAATTCCTTGACGAGCAAATCGCCGAGCAATACCCATGTTTTGTCCTCGTGCCACAATGTCCGGAAGGTCAGCAATGGGTCAATACGCCCTGGGGAATACACAAGCACGACCTTCCGACAAACATGTCGAAACCGCTGGCCGCAGTCAATCAACTCCTGGATGAGATACAGCTCAATTATCCGGTCGATCCATCGCGAATCTACCTGATGGGCATCTCGATGGGAGGCTACGGAACCTGGGACCTTGCCATGAGGACTCCGCAACGCTTCGCGGCTGCCGTCCCGATCTGCGGTGGCGGCGACCCAAACCATGCCAAAAAGCTCAAGGGACTGCCGATCTGGGCTTTCCATGGAGACAGCGACACCGCCGTGCCTACCTCCCGATCCAGGGACATGATCCAGGCGCTCAAGGATATCGGTGAAAAACCGATCTACACTGAACTGGAAAACACGGGGCACGATGCCTGGACACCAGCCATCAACAACCCCGAACTGATCCAATGGCTCTTCAAGCAGCACAAATGATGCCCAAATAACCAAAGGAGACTCAACAATGCCAAGATTCGGTTGTACTTTGCTGTTGGCACTCTGCCCCATCATCGCCACGGCTGACGAAGTCATCGTCATGCAAGGCTTCGGGAACAAGGAGTTGTTCACGACATCGGACAAGGGAAAAGTGTCCGAAGACGGCCAGACGTTCACCTTGGACACCCTGGACAGAACCAACCCGCACCCCTGGTCGATCCATGGCCGAACCACCCAAGACGTCATCCAGCCCGCCACGGCATACCTGGCAACCTTCAAGCTCACCATCGAACAAGGGCCTGACAAGGAGGGTTTCGTGCACATCCTGTGCAGGCCGATCTCAGACGGCACGGGCAATTCCGATACGCTCAGGTACAATGTCAAGGAAAACAAACCTGACAAGACCTACTCCATCCCGTTCAATTCAGGCACGGATTTCAATGACTATGCCTTCCAAATCCACGCCTACAAGAACGTCAAGGCGACCTTCACAGACTTCAAAATCACCCGAAGACCAGACCCCGTGTTCTTCCCGTTCTCAGAAAAACAAGACGAATTCAAGGGCGACCTGAACATTCCGACAGGAGCCAAGGACTTCGAAGTCATCCTGCCGCAAAAGCAAACGCCGGTCGTAAAGGCAACCGATTTCGGGTTCTCGGCTGACGCCGAGGACAACGTCGAAGCGCTCAACAAGGCAATCCAACACTGCAAAGACACCAATGCCGCTAAACTTGAACTCGCACCAGGCACATATAGGTGCACAGCAGAAAAACCTATCAATATCCACGACATGGTCGATTTCACGTTCGACGGCAAGGGCGCCAAGCTCGTCTTCTACAGAAAACGCTATCATTCAATTGACATCAGAAACTGCCAGCGCACGCTCGTAACCAACCTCGTCATCGACTGGGATTGGGAAATCGACCCCCTCGCGTCACTCGTCAAAGTCGTCAAGACGGACGAAAAGAGCTTCGATTTCGAATTCGTCCACTACAAGAGATTCCCCAAGCGCGACGTCAGATGCGCGATCATCTCGGCCTTCGACCCGGAGACAAGATCCGTAGGCATCGAAGGAGGCGTCACAAGAGGATTTGAATTCCATGCAGGAAGAAACCCGAAAACCGACTACACCTGGATTTCTGACAATGTCATGAGAATCAACGAAAAACCGGGAAGGCTCAAGGTCGGGGACCTCTACAGGCTCCAGCACTACTACTACGACCGTAACTGCTTCAACATGAGCAACAATGTGCACCTGACACTCAAGGACATCGATATCCTATCGACCTCAGGACACGCGCTGCTCATCACCGGAACGCAGCACCATTGGCAATTCGACAATGTCAACATCGTCGCGCCAAAGGACGACCCCAAGCGCGTAATCACCTGCACCGCCGACCACTGCCACGTTGCACAGTCAAGGGGATTCTTCAAAATGGCAAACTGCGAATTCTCCCTGGGCGCCGACGACATCCTCAACGTCCACGACAACGCTGGCTTCGCACGCAAATCCGGCGAATACTCCATCACGACGCAAAACGCCAGGATTGCCGGGAGCTTTAAGCCAGGCACAGTGCTCGAACTGAGGCAAGGCGACTACTCGCCATCTGGATTCTCAGGAAAAGTCAAGGAACTCAAAACAATAGACGCCAAGGGGGGCATCTACGAAATCATCTTTGAAACCCCGGTTCCAGAACAGAAATTCGACGGATTCGTCATCTTCAACTGGACATTCGACTCCAGGAACATCATCGTCAAGGATTGCTTCTTCCACGACAACAGGGCACGCGGACTCCTGATCCTCGCACGTGATGTCACGATTGAAAACACCCGCTTCAGGCATCACGAAATGGGGGCAATCAAGATCGAAACCGGATACACATTCAATGTCTGGAGCGAAGGATACGGAGCGGACAATATCGTCGTCAGAAACTGCACCTTCGAATCTGTCAATCCAACGAACTCAAGCAATGATGGCAAGGCAAGGGACATCTTCATGGGAGTCTATATGAAATCAGACCCGTCCGCCGAGCGCACGGAATACCCGATCCTCGCCAATATCCTGTTCGAAAACAATACCTTCCAGGAAACATACGGACTCGTTGCCTTCATCTCCTCCGCAGGAAATGTGACCTTCAGAAACAACACCTTCATCAACAACAAGCCACGGAACAAGAACCTCCCCTACAGGGGTTCTTTCTATGTCACCCACGCCAGCAACGTCAATGTCGTCAACAATACCTACGTCAAATCACCTTACATCAACAACCCTGGAGTCCAAATCCAACCCGACACCGTCAAAAATGTCATCGTCCAAGGCAACAAAATAGTTGACGAGAAATGACTGGATACGCGATGACAGACAAGAACTTGATCCTTTGCGACCTGGACGGAACCCTGACCACTCGTGGTGAACCACTCTCCCAATCAACCCTCGAGACGATGGCGACGCTGCGCCGAAACGGACACGTCGTCGCCATCGCCACGGGAAGATCACCCTACTCGGCATGGCATATCCTTACGCCGGACATGCCGCTGGACTACCTGATCTTCTCGACGGGTGTCGGCATCATGGATTGGGAAACACAAGCAACGATCCGGGCAGCCCAGCTGGACAAAAAACAGGTCCAGGAAGTCATCGAGACGCTAATCGACCTCAAAATGGACTTCATGGTCCAAGATCCAATCCCGGACAACCATACCTTCGCATTCAAGGAAATCGACCCCGTGCTCAATGAAGGCACCGACTTCAATAGAAGAGTCAACATCTACGGAAAATTTGCACGGCAATGGGAACCAAGCGAAACTTTCGAAGGGGGCGCTTCCCAACTGATTGCGATCATCCCACCCAATCCGCAACGGCTTCAGGAACTCACAAGACGGCTGCATGACCTGTCAGTAGTCAGGGCGACATCGCCTCTCGACCACAACTCATACTGGCTCGAAATCTTCGCCCCGAATACAACCAAGGCAAATGCCGCACAATGGCTTGCGGAAAAACTAAACATCTCAAGCACCTGTGCATTGGGAAACGACTTCAATGACCTGGATCTGCTGCGATGGGCGCAAAGGCAACTCGTAGCCAAAGATGCACCGCAAGAACTGCTTGACGAATTCCCTGCAAACGCAAATGACCCGCACAACGCACTCGAGGAAGCAGCAAAAGCCTGGAGTCTCATCTGACATGTTCAACTTCGATCCCCTACTCATTTTCAATCACTTCTATCCCCAGGACACGCCTCTCAAGCGCCTCCTGCTCAAGCACAGCATCCAGGTCCGGGACAAGGCAATCCAAATCATCGAACTCAATCCCGACCTTAACGAGCACAGGAAAACCGTTGAAATCGGCTCACTTCTGCACGACATCGGCGTCGCCCAATGCCACGCCCCAGCAGTTCTTTGCAATGGTGACAAGCACTACCTCCAACACGGAATCATCGGGGCAACGATGCTCAGGAACTACGCCCTTGCTCATGATCTCGACCTGGAACCATTCGCAAGGATCTGCGAGCGGCATACGGGGGCAGGCATCAGCAAGGATGAGATCATCGCCCAAGGTCTCCCGCTCCCCCACCAAGATTTCCTCCCTATTTCCATCCCGGAAATCATCGTCTGCATCGCAGATAAATTCTTCTCAAAATCCGGGGAAATGAAGGAAAAATCATTCCATGAAACCAGGAACTCATTGGTGAGATTCGGTTCTGGCCCATTGGCGAGATTTGACGCAATGTGCTCAACCCTAAACCTGAACGACAGGCTCGGCTAGCAAAGAAAAAGCCGCCCCGAGCTGGTATATCGCACTCTTGCAGGGCTGATTACAATTCCGTAAAAAAGGGGCATGTCACATACGTTTTGAGTACGAATCCGGTGATATTTTGCGTTGGTTTCAGGGTGGTTTTCGAGGAAAACAGCTCCCCATCACAGAATCTAAAACTCCACAAAAAACAGAGGCAACGTCCCATAGTCCAGTCACATGGGTCCCGGTCACATGGTCCGACCTGTCCGACCTGTCCGACCTGTCCGACTAGGGAAGCGTCATTTTAGCCGCTTGGCTGGTGTCATCTCCCGAGTACGAGCACCCCGGGTGCCCGTACCTAAACTGTTGTCATGCCGTCAACTGTATTTTTTAGGATAAAAACTCGGCTAGTATCCGCAAAGGGCACGCAAGTTCAGGATGTGGGACGCCAAAACCCAACGATACACGTCAAACGTCTCGGCAGACCAGAGATTCTTGTCCTTGTACTTCGGCTGAACGTAGATAGCCTTGCGAAGCATCTCCAGATCCTCCTGTGCTGCCGCAGCCTCTTTCTCAAACCCAAGTCCCTTGGCAGTCCCGATCCACTTTTCCAGCGTGTTGATGTACCGCCCGTCGTCGATTCCTTCACGGTACGCTTCCCACAACGTCACGGGAATCGGCGAACCGTCCTCGTCAGTACGATTGACGAAATCAGCCGTATCGCCGTCCAGATTGTTCCACTGGCTGCCTGTCCCTGCGGAATAAATCCACGGAATCAAGCAGCGGAAACCTGAATTCCACAACCCGAAACCATAGGTCATCCGAGCGCCGCGAGTCGGCGTATGGTCGTTTTCTCCAGAGATGTGGTTGGGATAGCACCAGTACTCCAGGCCCTCGCGGGAAGCCATGTTCGCCTCGACGACTTCCTTCGACAACGAAAAAGGCTGGCAGCACCAGACGTCAACATAGGGACGCAAGGGCTCAAACGGCTGATGCGCAGGATCCGCGGTGATGTACGTACGGGCGCCGGGAACTACCTTGATCGCCTTGAGGATCCGACGCATGAACTCGACGGACGTGGGAGATGTTGACGGCTCATCTACCGGATAGTACAGCAATTCAGGCCATTGACGGCGAACGACCTCGGCCTGAATCGTTCGGACTATCTCCGTGATCTCATCGTAAAAGCCGTCCTCGGGAATTGTAACCTGGTTCAAGTGGGATCCCATCACTCCGTCCTTGACATAGCGACGATAGGATGAATGGACGTCAAAGGACACGGGTATCGGCTTGTTGAACCCCATCTTCCGATAGAGGTCAACCATATTTTGGAACGCATCCACGTTGACGCTCCATTTTCCGCTGGGTTGGCGACGAACCTGGACACTGCTGACAAACGTGTTCATCCCCGTATCCCGCATGTGCTCGAATTCCTTTTCATTGCGGTACTGCCACCATTCTCGTGAAAAGTCGTCAGGCGCGTCAAGGATCCTTGACGCACTTGAACGGTAATATTGGCCTTGGGCGATCGTCTCGTCCCGTTCCAGCATGAACGGGAGCACCCTGAGCGTGATGGGCACACGTACTTCCTTGCCATCGCACGTCACGATCGCTTCTCCCTTGTACAGCCCTGCCGGCGTCCCGAAGCGCACCCCAAACGTCAGCCAAAACCTAAAATTCTCTCCTTTTTTCAATCGGGCTGATTCTTTCCATGGCATCAGCGCATCGGGGGCTCGATAGTAGATTCCGTGTGCATTGTAGTTCGTCCTCACGTTCAGGTAGCGGACATAGCGGACATCGATCCGATCCGCCGGGAACGTCTTTCCCGTCTCGTTGACCAAGGGTTCCAAACGCATTTCCATACGCTCGAAATCACGCAATGGATACAACGTGAACGTCAAGGGTTCGTAATCGTTCTGTGCGGCAAACGTCCTTACGGGGGCACCAATCTCTCCCGGCGCCGGAAAGTGATCCGGCCAGACAGGCTCGCACCAGGGGCGGGAATACACAACTAAACCTGTACTGCGCTGTTCGTCAGTCCACGTTGGTTCTGGATGGGGACAGGGAACGGGACGCTCCTTCCATTTCTCCAACACGGCAGGCGGCAACTCAAAGCATTCGCGGCGAATCGCGGCCAGCTCGCCATCGCGATACGACTTCCATTCATCGCGGCTCACGGCGACAATCGCATTCAGCAACCAACGGCTGCGACTCGACACAACAAGTTTCAAGCCATCCGCGCCAGCCTCGCCATCCAACTCGAAATCCATCAATTCATGCAATCCGGAAAATGTGGTTCCCCCACGATGCTTTCCGCATGACACAGATATGTCCCATACCTGACTCGTACTCTCGCCGGCATTTCCCGACAACACCCAGATGCGATAGGAACCTGCGGGCACCTTCAGCGTCAACTCGGCCTGTTCTTTTCCCTGGACATAGTCACAACTCAACTCGTTGGGATAGTTCACGGGAGCGCGGTTCCGCATCGACCACGAGTCCATCTTCCATTCGTACGAGTACGGACGATACCGCCACTCAAGCTTTCCGGTCTTGCCCCAAGCCACCAGCCCGCCGTCCTTCTCGGTCGTCGCGGTAAATCCCTCCCTGACCAGGCTATCCGACTTCCCGAAATCTATCCTGTAGATGCCTGCTTCCAACAGGCATGATGCCAAAATCAAACCAATCGCAAGTATTTTGCCCTTCATTGTCCTGCCTCCTCGATTATCTCAATACGGACCACGCAACAACAGCAACTCATCACGTTGTTCCGCTACTTGAACACCATCGCGTTCCAATCGACGCAACAAGTGGTAGCGACCGGACTCAGGAAACGTCCAATACAAACGAAGCAAGGCCTCCGGACCAGCCACTTGCGTGAACCCGGACGAGACCTGCCGACCGCTCTCCAGCTCCCATAGCCACCAACGCAAACGCAAGGAACCGAGAGAACGACTCGATACATTCACAGGGAAACGAACCACCGTAGCCTCGTCCATGCTCAAATAGTAGCACAATCGCGGCAACGAACTCATATACCCGGGTATCGCATCCAGCTTCCGCAGCAACCGACGATAGACGCGCCCGGATATCATGATCTCAGCCGCCACATCCATTCCGCTATGTTCAAGGTCAAGCTCCCATGGCAAGCGCAACGTGCTCTCGCCACCGCCGGCTATGCTTCCAGAAACACGCCAAGTACGATCGCCCAAACGCATCACAACCTCGGCGGGCAACGACGACGAATCGTAGTTCCGCAGTACAAAACTGGCTTCGTTCATCCCAGCCAAGCACTCGCCAAAATCGGATGAGACCAAGTGGACGCGGCAACCCGACGCAACAACGCCAGACAAGACATCAAACTTGTCAACCTCGTGAAACCCCGCTATCGTCGAAGCCAGGGACGTGAACAATTGAACATCGCCGCCGGCGCGACGCTCACGGGCGATGTGAAAAGTCCAGTCGCAACCAGGAGGCCCCAGCGGCAAAGCGTCAAAGGGGACTCGCGCTTCCAAAACCCAACGGTCGCGTCCCTTCCAGACTCCCGCTTCAATCCCGCTTTCCCAACCCCAATCAATCGCTCCGCCAAGATCGCGGATTCCATCCTGCACGACTCCTGCCGGATTGACGATAATCTGCACCCAGCTCTCCCGATCGCCTGCAGGGTTGAAGAACAACTCCACGCAATCGTCCTGCCATACATGCGTGTCATGCTCCAAACGCTTGACCACCAACCCTCTCATATTGGGTTCCTCGCACTCGATTCCGACCAGCAATCCCTTCCCATCCTGAGCCAGGCGAACACGTGTCCCGGGATACTCTTCTCCCTCACGAACACGCATAACATTCATCGGGGGCAATTCCAAGGCCTTCGTCCAATGGGCTTCAGTCAGCTTCCCGTCAAGGACGGATTCCTCCGTGGAAACCTCGCCCAATCGAAAACTACGAATCGAGCCAAAGGCCGCCAGGGACAACAAAAGAAAAAGCATGGTTCTTTTCATTTCGACACCTCCCATGGCGACGAAACGACACGAATGGGAACCGATACACGCAACGCCGGATCGTCCGGATAGCATGTCAATTCGTATTCGCCCGCCGCCAGCCGAAGCTCGGAAACATCAAAGTCGATCGTCTGCTTCCCCCGCTTCACCGGCAATGTCTCCAAGCGCAGCTTCTCGTCGCCGCGACTCAGCAAAAACGGAACTCCAATCCTGATCCCCGTCACCTTCCCTTCAACAAGTATTTCAGCGCGAATGACTCCGCGATCACTATAGACAATCGCGGGATCGGCAGTCATCTTCATCACGCGGCAGTGAGAGCTCCGTACCAAACGGAAACCACCGAAATGAAACTCCAACTGGTCGCGATGCTCATAGTTGACCTCCGAAATATTGATCCCGAACATTGCAATTTGCTGGCAATCCAATTCCGAAATCGGCTTCGAGTACGTCATCCATTGACCAAGCTTCAATGGTTCGCCAGTCACTTGAACATAACTCCTGCTCTTGTCAACACCGTGCAACACAACGGAAATCACGCTGGCAGGAGGCTTGGGACGGGACATCGTCACAAGCAAGTCGAACTCAAAGTAATCGTATTCCGAAAAATCAACGTCATCCGGCTTTTGGTTATGGTACATCCTCGGCCAGCCAATCGGGTATTTTTCCTCTCCCCCGTAATGATCGACTGGAATGCTCATGTGAACAGCCTTGCCTGTTGGCGCCTTCAGTTCGGAAGCCGTAAGCGTACATTCGTCAGGACGCCAGGATGCCGGATCAGTCATCCAATCCAACAATTTCACGTCACGCTCGTCACCGGGAATCTTCGCCAAGCCGCTCGACGGCTCGAATACAACACCGCGAGGATATGCCGGGCGTCCCAATTCCGCACGGGCGCCCTCTTCGCCACCTCCACCGCAACCAAACAGAAATACGCATGCTACAACCAATAAGCCTAACAAAGACAAGCCTCGCATACCTTCAACTCCTTGGCTCGGGGGAACCCCATCACCGATTCAGAATAGCTATTAATCAAATGAACGTTATCGCAGTGCTCTCCCTAAAAAACATGATATACATCAAATCCGAGGCATGAAAGTCAGATGTCTTCCTTTCGTCACGCCTCGGCGACTGCAGCGATCATTTCGCGGACTGCCTTCAATTGCTCGTTCGTACCCAAAAACGAAACCAGATCCCCTTCAAGAAGAACATCCTCAGGTCCAGGGACCGCCCCGACTGGACGACCAGAACGAACGATCTGGACAACCGCCGCGCCAGTCTTGTTCCGCAACTTCAAGTCAGCCAAACGATGGCCGGACACAGGCGAGCCGGGCTCGATCTTCATCTTCTCGACATGCAATTCCATCAGCATCGTCAACGTGGCGGTAAAGCTCGACATGTCCTCATGGCTCAAGAACTCGTTTACCTTCGTTTCGGCAACGTCATCCCCCAGGAACGTGACCAGGTCGCCGGCATGGAACGCATCGGCGGAACCCGGATTCTCGATGACCTCGCCATTCTCGCGCACGATCTTTATAACAGACGCGCCCGTGTGGTTCCTCAGGCGCAAGCGCCCAAACGTCACCCCCACCGCACCCGATTTTTCGGGAATAATCAACTCGAACTTGTGATTGACAACAGCGGCCAACGCATCCGTGCCTTCCTCAGGCTCCTCATCGTCCTCGCGGTTCAATACTGCACTCAAGGTATCACGGGCATCGGACACGTACGAATGCAAGCGACGACGGACAAGCAGGTAAACCACCACCAAAACGAGGATGACCAGCACCACAAACAACATCTTTCCGCCATAGTCGCTGAACAAAAATACATTGCTGACGATATACACAAACAGCAAAATCGCCCAGAATATCAGGCGGACCGACGTCTTCACAAGCCCCTTCATCTTCCCTTGCCAGCTCACTCCGGAATACTTCGCCCCCAATGTCTCGGACAATTCGCTTCCCATCGCCTTTGCCAGTCGATATCCGTTCAAGACCAATGGTATTGCCAGCATATTGGCTGCCAGGCGGTACAGCAGCTTGTAGTGTGCCCGTACCCAATCGAACTTCAGCCAGACCGGCAACGACTCTATGTTATCCTGGGCAATCATAAGCGCCTTGGCATGGGACTTGCACAACTCATGGAAACCAAAGATAATCCCCGCCATCACGACCAGATTCAACATAAAGTACACAAATAGGCGCAATGCGCGGGACCCCTTGTGACGTTCGCTCAACTCCTGGCCCGTGCGACTGCTCCACTCGGTGTATTGGGCAAGACCTTCCGATACCTGCTTCGGCATGTGCTTTATCAGCCAATCGGCAAAATCTCCCGTTTTGGGCAACACCACAGGATTCAGCAGCGTCGTGATAACCGATACGCCAACCGCTATCTGGTACATCTCGGGATACGGCTCGACGCCGCCAGTCAATCTCATTCCCAGCAAGGCGACCAAATACGCAAAATCACCAAGCTGCGCCAAACCGACACCTATCAGGATCGATTCGCGGAACGTTTGACCGGTTATGAAGCTCATCGTCGCGCAGTTCACGGTCTTGCCAATCAACACCACAGCCGTCACCAGCAGGATGGCCCACTTGTTATCCCACATCTGAGCCAAATTGACTTTCAGTCCAATCGTAACGAAAAACACCGCGCTGAACATCGTACGCAAACCTGAAGTCTGGTCAAACACACGCTTCCAAACGCGGGATTCAGCAACGACGGCTCCAACCAAAAACGCGCCAAGCGCCAAGCTGAAGTTGTTCCATTCGGCTATCAACGATATCCCGAAGCATATCCCAAGCACGATCATCAACACCGTCTCGTCATCCTTGAGGCGAGCTATCATATTGTCAAGGAATTTCGGCAAAAACAACAGTCCGAATATCAGCACGCCA
>JAGVUR010000117.1 GCA_019136135.1 Verrucomicrobiota bacterium | reverse complement strand
ATCGAATGCATCGGCCCATTCGCGCGCCATTCTCTTGCTGGTATGGAGGTTCCCGTCCCTGTCGTAGTAGTCGCGGGGCGTGATTGCCGTGAATACGTCGATGAAGAGCGCCTTCGGTCCGAATCCTTCTTTCATCAGCTTCATGTTTTCGACGAGCCAAGGCTTGAAGGCATGGGGGAGCCATCTGTAGCTCTGGGCCTTTCGTCCCCTGTTGTACCAGGCTTTTTGCGGTGTTCCGTCTGCATTGAAGATGATATGGTCGTAGGAGTAGCCTTTTGCGTCAGGATAGAAGTCGATATAGTTGTCATGTGGCGCGAACAGGATGCCATTGTCCTGGCAAGCGTCAGCGAGTTTCTTGAAGTTTTCCAGTCCATCGATTCCCGCAGGCGGATAGATTTCGGGGAGCCTGTAGTCATATCCCCAACGTTGCCATACGTGCTTGACGAAGATGCTGTGCGTCAAGCCGAATTTCGCCGCCATTTTTGCGTCGTCCGCTGCCCTGAGGTAATCGCCTGCCCATTGGTCTAGGCACTGCCTGCCATAGAGTTCGGGGAGTCCCGGGGATGGCTTGAAACCAACGATATTGCCGTATTCCTTGGCGCCGGCAAAAGCACCTTGGTTGGACGGAGCAAGGTAGAACGTGACGTCGTTGTGGGCAACCAGCGTGAAAAGATTGGCATCGGGATCCACATCCATCCTGTCAGGGAAGAAATCCGATGCGATCGCCAAGCTCATGCCGTTTTTGTAATCGACTCCCACGTGCCTGGTGTTGAGCGAGAACCCGCCTGAATGGAGCGTGAAAGGCTTGTCCAAGTCCTGGAGGACGTTTCCGAAGCCGCCGTAAACACGCCACGGGCGGAGTTGGCTTGGACCGATCGCAAGCTTGGTGAAGCGGGGCAATCCCCTGTGGTCGCGTTCGACTCCTGGCATGGAGAACGTGAGCAGCAATACGCCGCCCTTGACGTTGGCGGTGACTGTGAAAGGAACTGGTCCTTCCTGGGTTTCGACGAGGTGGCGGTAGTGCCTGCCGTCGATAGTCACGAGCTTGACGGGCGGTTCGCCGGCATCATTGCCGATGGCAATGCTTGAGATATCGATGGTGAAGCCATCGTAAACCAGGTCGCGTTGTCCGTCCGAGAATGCGATTGCCGCATCGAGGATTCCTTCGCGTCCCGGGGCGATGACGGCTGCGTAGGGCGATCCATTCTTGGGTTTCAGGATGAATGCGCCTTGGACTTGATTGCCTTTAAGTGCCTGTCTGGCCAATTGGATTGCCTGCTTGGCGCGTTGTTCCTTTTCCTGCGGCGTCGCTTTTTCGAGAGCGGTTTTGAGGGTGATGACCGGATCACCCCAGAATCCCTCGTCGCAATTGGTATCGCCTTTCGGGCCGGGGCCCATCACGAGTGTCAGTCCGATTGTTTTTCCTGCGTAGCTTGTCAGGTCTGCCTCGACTGGGATCCATTCGTGCGACTTTGTGAATGCTTCGAAAGCCCTGGCTGTCTTGCCTTGGTCTGTGATGTCAACGGCGAAAAGGATTCCGTCGCTTGGCTGTTCGATTTCCGGGTTGCTGTATCGAATGGCTGCGAAGGACTTGAAGATGAGCTCCTTGTCTTTGGGGAGTGTGATTTGGTAGGTTGCCATCAGATCGCCTGATCCTTTTCTGAATGGCGGATGGAAGACGAGGGCATCCCTTGTGGTTCCGGCATGGTTTTTCCGTCCTGCGGCGTATGCAAGACCAGTTGCAGGGTCGGAGCCATTGAAGCCACGCGGCATGACGATGACGTTGTTTGACCTGTCGCGATAGAAGATTTTCCTGCTTGCGGAGCTATGGAGTTTGAAGGGCGTGACTCTGATGTCAATCGGCTCTGGCGTGAAGTCCATTTGCGGCAGTGTTCCGAGTTGTTTGCCCAGGTTGAGGGTGAAGAATCCGCCTGCGTGGAGCCAGTAGTTCGGGACGAGTTTGCCCAGGCAGACCTCGCTGCGCCTGACTCCTTCGTCCGAGTCGCCGATCATCAGGTTCATGCCGATCTTGCCGGAATCGAGCTTGCCCAGGGATGCCTTGGGGAGTTTTGCTTCGAACACGTAGCCCATTCCGGTTTGCTTGGTTTTGATTTCAAATCCTTGCGGGAGCTTGTTTTTCGCATATGTCGGGACCTTGACCAAGGGTGTTTGCTTGTCTCCGCCGAAGAAGTTGACTGCGAGTACGATGTCGTCCTTGGTAAGGGCTTCTTCTTTCCTGTCTGCTGGTGGGATTGCCGAGAAGTAGAGCCTGAGGTAGTCGCTGTTCATGTAGTCAGCTGAGGTTGTATCTGCGCAGGAGATATTGTCGTCCGAGATTTGTCCTGCGATGTAGATGTTGTCTTTGTCGTGCAGGAACATGACGATGCCGTCGAAGCTTTCCGGCTTGACTTTTCCGAAGCTTTGCTTGTCGGCTCCGCATGGGACTTGTATTGCCTGCGTCCACCATTCTTCGAGGCTTCCGTCAAGCTTGATCGGGCTAGCCGCGAGGCATGCCAGCTGGTCTTGCCCATGGGTGGTTGCAACGGCGGTGTCAGCCTTCTGGACTGTCGTTGTTTTTTTGATTGCGTTAAAGATTGCGATCGGATGCAGCTCGAAGATTTCCTGATTGGGGATTGCGACCTTGGCAAAGGCGTGGACAGGATACAGGGCGTTGAGCACGCGTTCCCCGGATATTCCCCGGAATGTCCATTCGCGGGACTTGCCAGCAGGCAGCATCACAAGACCCAAGTTGCCTTGAGGCTGGAGCGACCAGTCGTCGTTCATGTAAACCGACAATAGCAACGAGGCTTCGTGCTGGGATTCGTTTGTGGCCAGAACTTTGAAGACGAGTCCTTCCTCCGATTGAACGGTTTCGGGGACCTCGAGGACCTGAAGCGTGATTCCATAAGCCTGGTCCTCGGGAGGATTGAAGCCGAGACAAGTTATGGCAGTTAACACCAAAAACAACAAGCTGATACGAATGAATCCTTGCATTGCGGGTGACTCCTGGATGGTTTGGATTGATTGACAATAGGTGAAACAGAACTCAATAATGTACCTCGATAGGTTCGGAAAACAACTTCCAGAACGTTGAGACGATATGACCCTTTAGGAATGAAATGATAGTCTATGATTTTGTATGATAGTGCAAATCAACGATTTGCAAAAATAGAGGCATCGCTTAAGTTGAGTGGAGCACGCTGAAACACAAGGCGGGAAATGCGTTTAGAGCAGGATAGGAAAAAGGAGTTGTTGGATGGCAAAACCACAAAAGAACCCCAGGATTACCTTCAATGGGAAATTTACCTCTGAAATACGTCAGCGCTTGCGTGAAAAACGGCATGAATTGGGACTGCCTTTCCATGTTATCGCTGAGTTTTTCGATGTCAATTGGTCCACGTTTCGAAAGTGGGAAACGGGCGAGACAATGCATTGCACCAATGTCATGCGGCCAATGCTTGAGGATTTCATCAACGGAGACTACGACGAAGCTCTTGCGAATCTGGTACGAAAGCCGATATTGACGCTGGCGTCCCAACCTCCCGAACGGGTCTGCCAAGCATTGGAAACTGTGGCGAACACGTACACGTTGTGCGCCAAGTATCCGACATTGGCCGAGAACCTGATTCGGAAGGTTGAGTTGGTTGCCCAGGAAACGTTGCGTGACCTGGTCAGTGCCAAGCCGCAAAAGAAACAGTGAGTTTAAACTTGGGGGCATCAACATGATGCAACCGATTATGGGGGGACAGTAAATGCAGGAACCCAGTCATTGAAATGAACCAGTCTTCTGTAGCGCCTTTACAAGGCGCCCTTTGGGGCGGTCATCCTACCCCAAGCTAAAAGCATGGGGTTAAGCATGGTTGGGCGCCTACGGCGCAAAGTCCTGCTTCTTCTTCTATTCGTACATCCCATGCTATTCCCAAGTTTGGCTGGGCATATGTCAATGCACAAATAGGTGAAGTCAGTAGCGTCAAGTTAATCGACACTCCCTTGTAAGCTTGATTTTTGAACGGCTTCTTAGATAGTCTTGTAGAGTTCCGCGACCTTCTTGAGTTCTTCGGGAATGTTGATCTTCTGCGGGCATTTTTTGATGCATTTATCGCATTCCTCGCATTGGTCTGCCCTGGAATCCGGTTTGATATTGCCATAGGTGGACTTGAATTGCCCTTTGTTCTTGTTCATTTGGTATTCGTTGTAGATGGTCAAGAGCCTCGGGATGTCAATTTCCGCCGGGCATGGGACGCAGTACTTGCAGTTTGTGCATGGGATGACACCTCTCTTGAAGTAGGCTTCCATTGCCAGCTTCAGCGTCTTTTGCTCGTTTTCGTCAAGAGGCTTGAAGTTGTTGAAGGTGTCGATGTTTTCAACCAGATGCTCCATATGGGTCATTCCAGAGAGTACCAATTTCACATTTGGAAGCGATGCGACGAATCGGAATGCCCAGTTTGCGCAGGATGCATTCGGGTTGGCTGCCTTGAGGATGTTCGTTGCTTCGGGAGTCAGGCGCGCCAATCGTCCGCCTCTGAGCGGCTCCATCACGAAGACCGGGATGTTGAGCTTGGTCAGAACTTCGTATTGTTCTTTTGCGAAGTAGGTGTCCCAGTCAAGGACGTTCAGCTGGATCAGTGTGAAGTCCCACTTCCTGTAGGACGCGATTTTTTCCAGTACTTGGTATGTGTCATGGAAAGAGAATCCGAGTTTCCTGATCTTCCCTTGCTCTTGCATCTTGATCAGGAAATCGACAGATTTCTTCTCCAAGGCGTTTTTCCAAGCCCAATTGTTCATGTTGTGCAGGAGGTAGAAGTCAAAGTAATCGGTCTTGCATTTTTGAAGTTGATCGTTGAATACGCGTTCGTTGTCCGCTTCGGATTTGAAACCACCGCATGGTAGCTTCGAGGCAAGGTAATAGCTGTCCCGTGGGAACTCGGACAAGATGTCGCCGCAGAATTTTTCCGACTGTCCGCCGTGGTACATGTAGGCAGTATCGAAGTAGTTGATTCCTGCCTTCATGGCTCGATGGACGAGTGCTCTTCCCTTTTCGTAGTCGATCTTGTTTCCAGCTGTTGGCAATCTCATCATGCCGTATCCTAGCAGCGGGAGCGAGATTCCCGTATTCGGGAGTTCTCTTCTGCTCACCTGCGGTCCTTCGGACATGTGGGATTGCTTGCTGAAGGCAGGGTTTGCGTTGCCGAGGAATGGGATTGCGGCGGTGGTCGCTGCTGCAGCCTTGAGGAAATCACGTCTGTTCATCAGTTGTCTCCTGGTGTTATTGGGATTGTTAGTTCGGTGTTTTGCGTGTTGGTATCGGCTTGTTCGCTAGGCATAATCAGTACAAAGGCAATGAAAAGCAAGGTCAGGATCGTGGCGATGAGCAAGGTCGTCTTGGCTTGGCGAATGCGCATTGCAGCCAGTTCATAATTCTTGTCATTGTATTGGGATTTGGAGATGATGGCAAGGATCAGGGCAGGTATGGCAACTGGATTTGCGCAGCATACGATGAGAAACAGCGCTGCGAGCGTCGGGATGAGGAAGTCGATCTTTGGCGTCTGTTCGCCAGGGATTGGTTGTGGTGGCGAGACTAGTGGTGTCGGAACTCGTGGCGCCTGGGGTTGAGGTAGTTGTTGGAGCGGGGTGGTTGGCTTGTCGTCGATGTTGAAGTCTTCTCTGTTTGATCGGGACAAGTGCTGGAATGTTGGTGTTTTAGGGGGCGGAGGCGGTGATGGCGCCGACCAGTCTTTCTGCCTTGAAGTCGATTGGTCTGAGCGCACGAAGGGAATAGGCTTCGGTCCCGTAGGCTTTGGTTCGGGAGCCGGTGATGGCGGTGGTTTGACAACAGGAATCGGTGGTGGTTGTGGTGGTTTGACAACAGGAACCGGTGGTGGTTCGACGGCAGGAGCCGGTGGTGGTTCGACAACAGGAATTGGTGGTGGTTCCTCAACAGGAACCGGTGGTGGCGGTGGTGGCGGAGAAGTGAAGGTTGGTGGTGTTGGCGGTGGTGGGGAAGAGAATGTTGGCGTTGGCGGTAGAGTCGGTGCTTGCGGTGGTGTTGGTGGTGTTTCAGGCGTCAGTGGCGAAGAGAATGTGAATCCGGTTGACTTTGGCAGTTCCGAGGATGTCGGGAGCGTCGAGTTCGGGAACATCGAGGATGATGTTGATTCCTGCTCCTGTGGTGCGCCGCATTTTCTACAGACCGTGTCCTTGGAACTTGTGACGATACCGCATTTTTTGCAAATTGGCATATGGAAACCTTGAATACTACTAGGACGTAAAATTGGACAAGAAATGGGAACTAAAATATAGTAATACTTTGATATTCAGAATTCAAGCAGTGTTTTTTAAAGTACAAGTAGTTTTGGAGGTCAAATAATGATGTGTAGAAGTCTTTTGCTGGGTGCTGCATTGCTGGGAGTCAGCCTTTGTGGACAAGTTGAACGTCTGACGGATCAATATGCAGTTTGCGCACATGTAAGCCGTGGCGAATTGGCAATCGCCGCGGATGAATTCAAGGTGATGAAGCAAGCGGGAATCCGTTGGGCGCGAACTGACTTTGACTGGAATGGGATTGAACGCAAGAAAGGCGAATGGCATTTCAATCACCTTGACAAGCTGATGGGGATCGCCGAGGAGCATGACATCAATATCCTGCCGATCTTGGTGTATCACGTGGAATGGGCAAAGCCTGCCTGGAAGCATCTGGACGCTTGGGGAGAGTACGTCAGGCAAGTTGTCACCCGCTACGGCAAGAAGCTCCGCTACTGGGAAGTGTTCAATGAACCGAACCTGCAAGGCTTCTGGGCCGATGAGGTCTCCGGCGAAAACTATACCAAAATGCTAAAGCATACGTACGAAATCATCAAGTCGATCGATCCCGACATCCAAGTCCTGTATGGCGGTGTTGCTGGAGTCCCCCACAAGTTCATCGAGGATACCTTCAAGGCCGGAGCCGGGGCGTACTTTGACATAATGAATATCCACCCCTACCAGTGGACTAGCATCCCCGAAAGCATGCTGCCGGATTTCAAACGCCTCCAGGAAACTATGGACAAGTATGGAATCGCAAACAAGCCGATATGGATTACTGAAGTGGGCTGGTCAACCGCAAAACCAGTTACAGGTTATTTGGGTGCCTACAAGGCCGCGTTCGAGTACCTGGGAATCAAGGAAGGACAGTACCCATTGGCAGAACTGGACGATCCGTTCCTCGGAAACTGCAGCCAAACGAATCATGCCTCATTCAGAGCCGATCACTTTACAAACAGAATCGCAATTGGATTCGACCAACTCAAGGATCTGGATCCAGCGAAATACCCCGTCCTGCTGGCTAGCTCAAACGAAACCTTCGCGGAAGATGGGATTGAACCCCTCAAGGCGTACCTGAACAAGGGAGGCGTCGCGCTCTTTACAAGAGGACTCCCATTCTACTACAATATAGCCAAGGATGAACAGGGCGAAAAGGTCAGGCAATACGTTGGAGAAGCAAAACTCGCCCAACTCCACATGGCATGGGATGCGTGGTGGACAAAAAAAGGATTGCCTGAATGGGAAACATGGCAAAGGCCGGCAGATGAATTCAAGGATAAATTCGAGTTCAAGCTCCTGCGGGGACACGCGCATGGACGATTTATGGTCGACCGAAACCTCAAGGGCAATGACAAGCTGATTCCAGTTATCATTGGCGGAGACGACACGTACCAGGGCAACCTGATGGCTATCTACAAGTTCGACAGCGACCTGAAGGGAGCTATCATTGTCTGCACCACGATGCGGGCCAACGAATGCGTGCCCGAAGATGTTCAGGCCGCACATCTACCAAGGACCTACCTCCTTGCCTTCGCCAGCGGATTGAAACGCGTCTTCTGGTATAACTTCCGGGCAAGTGAATCAAACCCGACCGAGCGGGAAGACAACTTCGGAATCGTACATAGAGACCTCTCGGCAAAACCCTCTTTCATCGCCTACCAAACCCTGTCAAAGCTCTGCCCAAGCGGTTCGACGCAACCGACGATGACCAGGGGCAAGGGAGTGACCTTGGTCAACTGGACGCGACCTGACGGGGTCAAGGTATGGGCGCTCTGGTCCGAACGTGACAAAGTTCAAGCAACGATCGCATGGGAAGGCAATCTGGACAATGCGGTGAACTATCTCGGAAGCCCCCAGGAGCTGAAGCCGGGAAAACTTATAGTGACGACTCGCTGCATTTACCTCGTCGGACCGACTTCCGTGGATCTTAAATACTGAGTTTCAACCTGAAAATTGCAATTGACGCCATGACACCAACTGGTTTTCATGGCGTTTTTTTATGGGACAATGGCATTGCAAATGCCGGAAGCCGCGAAGGTTTTGGATGCGTAAATTGGAAGCGGTTTGAGTACGGGCACCCGGGGTGCTCGTACTCAGACGGTGTCGCCGCTCAAGCGGCGAAACAAGGCAAAGTCCCAGCCAGGTGGTTCGGGCAAAATGGCCCTGCTCTGGAACAAGACGGTTTCAGGTAGGGGCACCCGGGGTGCTCGTACTCAAGCAAAGTCGCCGCTAAAGCGGCGAAACAAGGCGCATTCCTAGCCAGGTGGTTCGGGCAAAATGGCTCTGCTGCAGAACGAGACGGTTTCAGGTACGGGCACCCGGGGTGCTCGTACTCAAATGAAGTCGCCGCTAAAGCGGCTAAACATCGCGCATTTCTAGCGAGGAGGGTCGGGCAAAATGACCCTGCTGTGGAAGATGACGGTTTCAGGTACGGGCACCCGGGGTGCTCGTACTCAAATGAAGTCGCCGCTAAAGCGGCTAAACAAGGCGCATTCCTAGCCAGGTGGGTCGGGCAAAATGCCCCTGCTGTGGAACAAGACGGTTTCAGGTAGGGGCACCCGGGGTGCTCGTACTCAAGCAAAGTCGCCGTTAAAGCGGCGAAACAAGGCGCATTCCTAGCCAGGTGGTTCGGGCAAAATGGCCCTGCTGTGGAACAAGACGGTTTCAGGTAGGGGCACCCGGGGTGCTCGTACTCAAGCGGTGTTACTGGTCAAGCGGCGAAACAAGGCGCATTCCTAGCCAGGTGGGTCTGACGGATTTGCCCTGCTGTGGAAGATGACGGTTTCAGGTAGGGGCACCCGGGGTGCTCGTACCTGAGCCAAGCCACCACTCACTTGCAGATATGGCAGTGTGAGCAATCCATTTCTGGCGGCGTGTATGATGTGCCTTCGCGTTCTGCCTTGCGGATGCGACGGTAATTCATGATCGCCAGGAATGTCGCAAGGACGATAAAGGCGCCGGCAGGGAGCTTGAACAGCAAGAAATCAGGCCAGCCGGGAACAACAACGTACTCGAAGAGCGTCCCGGCAGACAAGAACTCGCGGACACCGCCAAGCGCCATAAGAGCCAATGTGAACCCCAAGCCCATCCCAAGACCATCAAGCATCGAGGCAAAAGCGCCGTTCTTGGAGGCAAACGCCTCGGCGCGACCCAACACAATGCAGTTCACGACAATCAGTGGAATGTAGATTCCCAGGGTCTTGTTCAATTCGGCGGGAGCATAGGCGCCCATCAGCATCTCGACAATCGTGACGAATACGGCAATCACGACAATGTAGCACGGGATGCGGACATTCGAGGGAATGAACTTCCTGACCCATGAAATCACAACGTTGGAGCCGGCAAGGACAAATGTCGTCGCAATGCCCATGCCAAGGGCATTCTTAGCGCTGGTTGACACCGCAAGCGTCGGACACATGCCCAACATCAATACCAACACTGGGTTTTCCTTCCAGATTCCCTTTGTGAATTCTTTCAATACGGACATTTCAGTGCTCCTTAGTTGGCTGACTTGTATGCGTTGTATGCATGGCAGGCTTTTGCGACGGCATTTTTCACGCCGTTGCCGCTCTGCGTCGCTCCACTGATCGCATCGACATTCTTTGGTGCCGACGCCTTGCTTCCCGTGAAGGCGTCCAGGAACGGATTCGGGGGCAATCCATCTGAGTCTTCATTGCCTCCCCAGATGGATTTCTGTGCTTTTCGGTCTGTCACCAGCGTTCCCAATCCCGGTGTTTCGTTATGTGCCGCGACGAGCACGCATAGTATTTCGCCGTCATTGTTGATTCCCACCAAAGTTTGGATTGGTCCTGAGAAACCTACTGCCGACGCTTCGCATGCGATGCCGAGTTCGTCGCCGTTGCTGTCATAGCCCCGGTAGAGTTTTACGTCATCCATGACGATAACCTTGTCTTTTTCCTCGGCGTCTTCTTTGGTTTCGAGTGCGATTTTAGTTGTTTCTGGCGGAAGTACGATTTTGAGTCCTTCCATAAGCGTCGCCTTTGCGGCGGCTTCCCTTGGTCCCAGGGTGATCTTGTTCACCAGCACCAGTCCTGCAGTGCCAATCAGGCAGACCGCACCCAAGCTAAAGCATAGACGCATGATATCTTTCATAGTGATTTCCTTGTTTTCAAGCTCTTGTTCCTCAGGCGTTTTTCTGCGAGGCTTTTCGCGCCACGCCGAAGGGGCGTCCAGCGGTATAGCGATCGATCAACGGGGTCAACGCATTCATGATCAGGATTGCATAGCTGATTCCTTCAGGGTAGCTGCCCCACAGGCGGATTACGGTAGTAATGATGCCGCATCCAATGGCGAAAACCACGGCTCCCTTTCGGTTCAAGGGGCTGGTCACCATATCCGTCGCCATAAAGAATGCTCCCAGCATCAAGCCACCGCTCAGGACATGAGTCATCGGATTGAACTTGGGACAGGGGCTGACCATGTACGCAATCCCGGTAATCAGAAAAACAGTGCCGATGAAGAAGACTGGGATTTGCCAGCGGATTATCTTGCGGACGATCAGGAACACGCCTCCCACGATCAATGCCAACGTGCAGGTCTCGCCGATGCTGCCACCGATATTGCCCAGGAACAAGTCCCAGAATCCAGGTCCTGGCTGGTTTTGCGCCACCAGTTCCAACGGGGTTGCCCCAGTCGTCGCATCCACGACCCACTTGTTCAGGGCGCAGCCTGATACTGTCACCCATGTGGTCATCGCCGAGGGGCACGCCAGCAACAAGGCAACGCGGCCGACCGACGCCGGATTGAACGGATTTCCGCCAAGGCCGCCGTAAACCATCTTGCCAAGGCCGATCGCGATGAAGGAACCAACAATGCACATCCACAAGGGAGACGTGACAGGAAGGGTCATTCCCAGCAACAAACCTGTCACCAAGGCGCTCCCGTCGCCAATCGATATCCTGCGACGCATCAATCTGCAAAGCAATGCCTCAATGGCGGCGCAGGCAACCATGCAGACCGATAGCACCAGCAACGCACGCCAGCCGAAAAAGTAGATCGACGCAATTACGGCGGGCGCCAAGGCGGCAAGAACCGTGAACATGATTTTCGGGATGCTGCCCATGTCGTGGTAATGCGGCGAACTGCTTACCACGAGCTTGCTTGTATCGGGCATTCTGATTGTCGACTGTTCTGACATGGTCTTGGTTTTCCTATGGAATCGGTTGTGGGTCGCGTTGCGTCATTTTTTTGATGCTGCCTCGGCGGCTCGGCGTGTGGCATTGGCCACCGCCTTGGCTCGTCTCATGTGCTGGACAAGCGGGCGTCCTGCGGGGCAGACATACGAGCAGCATCCGCATTCGATGCAATCCATCACATGCCAGCGTTCGGCAAGCGAGAAATGATGGAACTCGATCGTTGAGCTTAGGATGCCGGGTATCATTTCCATCGGGCATGCGTCATTGCAGCGTCCGCAGCGCAGGCATGCGTTGGGCGTGTACTGACTTACCTCGTCGGCGGCAAGCAACAGGATGCCGGACGTGCCCTTCATAATCGGAATATCAAGGGAGTACACTGACATGCCCATCATCGGCCCGCCGGAGATGATCTTCAAGGGATCTTCCTTGACGCCTCCGCACAATGCCAACGCCGACGAGTACGGTGTGCCGACCCTGCATAGGATGTTGCCGGGCTTGACCACGGGAGTCCCGGTCATCGTCGTAACCCGTTCGTACAAGGGCTTGCCCAGGCAGACGGCGTCGGCGATCGCCGCTGCGCTGGCGACATTGGTCACCAGGCAACCGACGTGCGCGGGCAATTTGCCGCTAGGCACCTTGCGTCCCGTGACGGTGTAGATCAATTGCTTTTCGGCGCCCTGCGGATAGAGGACTCTCAGCCCCACCACTTCGACGCCGGTGCCTTCAGCCTTTTTGGTCATCATCTCCAAAGCATCGGGCTTGTTCATTTCGATCGCGATGATGATTTGCTTGACGCCTAGGATTCGGGCGATGATTTTCGCGCCTGTGATGATTGTCTCGGGGTGTTCCAGCATCAGCCGATGGTCGGCTGTCAAGCAGGGTTCGCATTCGACGCCGTTCAGGATCACCGTGTCGATGGTCACATTCGGCGGTGGCGTCAGTTTCACGGCCGTCGGGAATGCCGCACCGCCCATGCCGACGATGCCGGCTTGGGCAACACGCGCCTTCAAGTCGTCAGGAGACGCTTCCTGCCAATTTGCGAACACGGGCATCGGCTCTGCGGCAGTGTCTTCGCCATCGCTCTCGATCACGATGGCGGGAAGCTGGGCGCCGGCGGGACCAAGGCAAGAAGACAGTTCCTTCACCGTTCCGGATGTGGGGCTGTGGACGGGGGCGGATACGAAACTGCCTGCCTCCCCAAGCAATTGGCCCCGCAATACCTTGTCTCCTTTCTGGACGACGGCTTTTGCAGGAGCGCCGATATGTTGCTGCAACGGAACTGTATACAATGGCTCCAATGGGGCGGTGATGATCGGCTCGTTGCTCGTCATTTTCCCTTCGTCGAGCTTGACGCCACCATAGAATTTGATTTGCTTGTTCATTTGATCCCCCTTGCTCATTCAGCTTTTCTCAGGCATTTTGTGGGGCATGTTTCGACGATTTCCTCGGCTGGCGGGTTATCGTAGTTGATGCTGGCGAGGAATCCATTCATCACGATTTGTCCTTCCTCGGCGGTTCTGGCGCACTTCCGGCAACCGATGCAGGCCGCCTTGCAGACATTTTTCTTGACAGTCGCCTTTTCTGGCGAATTGCAGTACACGTGGACCTTTGCCGCCGATCTAGGCACCAGCTTGATGACATTTCGCGGGCACGCCATGTAGCATTTTCCGCAGCCCGTGCACAGGTCGGCATGGATTTTCGCCAGGTGGTTGGGGAGCATTTCGATTGCCCCGAATGGGCAAGCCCTGGCACAGGAACCCAAGCCCAGGCAACCATAGGTGCATCCCTTGGCGCCGCCTGCGACCAGCATCGCGTTCAGGCAATCGTTCACGCCGTTGTAGAATGCCTGCTTGGCGGCGTGGTTATCGTCGCCACTGCAGCAGACCACGGCAATCTTCGGCTCGCTTGTATCGCTTTCGACACCCAGCAACTCGCAGCACTTGGCGACCGCTTCAGCCGACATGACGGGGCACAGGCCAGGTTTCGCCCGCCCCGTGGCCATCGCGTTGGCGTAGTCGCTGCATCCGGCAAGACCGCATCCGCCGCAATTCGCCCCAGGCATCAGTTCGTTCAGGGATTCAACCAGCGGATCCTCCGGAACTCCGAAATATCGAACTACCAAGCCGATCGCCAGGCCCAGCAAGATGCCGGTGCCTGTCATCATCACTATATCAATCATTGCTTTTTGTCCTTGTCGTTTCGACTGCAGTCAGACATGCCATTCCATTCCCGCCGCTACAGATCAGGATCCCAATCCTGCAAAGCCCGTAAAGGCCATCGCCAAAATTCCCGCCGTCACCAATGCTATTGCAGGACCTTGGAAACTACGCGGAATCTTTGACAGCTCAAGGCGCTCGCGCACACTCGAAAACAAAACCAGAGCCAACGCAAAGCCCACTGCGGAGGCGAAGCAGAATACCGTTGACTTGAAGATGCGACCCATAAATTCTTCCTCGGTCGCACAGATGATCGCCGATCCCAAAACCGCGCAATTCGTGGTGATCAGCGGAAGATAGATGCCCAATGCACTATACAAGGTCGAGCTGAAGCGTTTGAGCAGTACTTCGACAACTTGAACCAGCCCGGCAATGACCAAGATGAAAAAAATCGTCCGCAAGTACTCAAGATTGTAGCGGACAAGAATGTACTTGTCACACCAGGATGTGACGAAGCCTGACAAGGTCATCACGAAAATCACAGCGGCGCCCATGCCCATCGCCGTATCAAGACGCTTCGATACACCCAAGAATGGGCAGATTCCCAAAATGCGACTCAGCACGAAGTTGTTGACCAAAACCGCGCCGATAATCAGCAAGATGTACTCTTTCACCACAGACTCGTCTCCTTAGCTCACAGCCATGAAATCAAAATTGCCTTATATAATTTTAGTAAGGGAAAATCCATTAACATAGATGAATTTTCTCAAAAAACAAGAGGCAATGGCTTTCTTTTCAACATAAAGTTTGATTTCGTCAAAAATCGCCATTTCCTACTAGACAAAGGATGGTTTTGGTGGTATAATGATTAGAATTTTTGTTTGGCGATCATGTGATGAGGAAACTGGGCAGCGGGCATAAAGTCAATGTCATTAAACGAAGAACTGCAGCAGCACATAGCTTCCTTGGCTGGCAGCGAATCTTGGCAAGCGGGATTGCGATTGTTTTTGGAAGGTGCGGTATTGGAATCGCTTCACACTCCGAAGTCGGTTGTGGTACGTCTCGCCAACGAGCTCGGTCGTTTCGAGCAGGTATCCGTGGCGATTCGCGGCAACCAGCTGATGTGTCGTTGCACGTGCCGTACTCCTGTTCAGTACTGTGCCCACAAGGTAGCGGCATTGTTGATCATCGCCAAGGAATCTCCCGAACGCTTGGATCAGGTTTTCGGTGCCTCGGGCAGTTCAGAGCCTTCGCAAGCCCTCCTGGAGTCCGAGCCGAAGTTGGGTTCTCTCAAGCACTCCGTCTCGGATCTGACCATTGACGCGCTCAAGCAATTCCTCAGCACGCCCGAGGCGGATGCGCGGCTTTGCCTCGTCTCGAAAAGCGACACGCTTCCCTCTCTCGAGCTTCCCTCGCAAAAGCTTGAACTTTCGGCGTACCTGAGATTCAAGGGAACGAGATATGCGCAGGGAAACATCAAGAGACTAATCGAAACAGGACGTGCCGCCGGTGGAATGACCACAGCCAATTTCGATCCGCAAATGCAGCAGGTGATGGCATTCATCAACAAGTACGGCGAATTCAGCAGCGAGACCTTTACCCTGACAACCGAGCTTGTCGCAGACCTTTTCCATTGTCTCCGGGGATCGAGGATTCTCACGACTGCGGACGATTCACAGGTCTATATCCACCTGGAACCGCTGCAGATCGCATTCTGTACGGATGAAAGCGACGGCAAGGCCACGGTGGTCTCAAGGATCATGGTTCCTGACAAGGGCATACTCGATCCCGAACAGCTTTCCTTCGTCGCCGGAAGAGGAGGCTATTGGATTGGAACAAAGCTGGAATACTGGTGGTTCCCCGGCATCCTGCCGCTCAATTGGCTGAGAATGTTCATCCAGGCGCCGCAACTGACTCTCGAAACAGCAGAACTAGACCGGTTGGACAAGCTCTGCGCGACAAGGCGATTCCCGGGAAAAATCATCGCAGACAAGGAGCTTTCCGACCTGTCTGCGGAATTCGGCAGGCTGAAGCCCGTGCTGACCTTGGATTGGGACAAGGACGGACTGATCGGAGACCTCGAGTTCGACTACAACGGAGCCAGGACAGACGTTGGCGGCAATCCAATGATCCTCGTGGACGGCCACTACATCAGAAGGGATCTCGACTACGAAGACACGGCAATCAACCTTCTCACCGAGGTCGGATTCATTTCGAATGACGATTCCTGGAAGGGGATCCGGCTTTACGAACCCGAGAAGATCTGGTTCTTCATGAAGAGCACCTGCAAGATCCTGGCTCCCCACTGGCTGATCTTCTGGACTCCCCAGGTACGAACCAACATGGCCGCCACCACGGAGGCGAAACTTTCCGTCGAGTCAGGGCATGAGACCTCGGATTGGTTCGAGACCACATGCCAGCTCAAGGCGGCCGATGGAACGCCAGTCCCCTTCAACGACGCGCTCGAAGCCGTGACCAACGACCGCGATGTGGTCAAGCTCCCGTCAGGAGCAGTCGTCAAGCTCCCGCAAAAGCTCCTGACGCTGATCAAGAACCTGATCCAAAGAGCGGTCTCAAGGTCGGAGGCGACACTTACGTTCCAAAAGTGCCAGGCCATAGCGCTGACTGACGAACTGGAGCCCTACTGGGATGGCCCAAGGCCGCGATGGCATGAACTCAAGTACAAGCTCCTGAACCACAAGAAAATCAAAACGCCGCCGCTGACAAAAGAACTCAAAAGTACGTTGAGGGATTATCAGATCGACGGCCTTAAGTGGATGCATACGCTCGAAGAATGCGGCTTCAACGGAATCCTTGCAGATGAAATGGGACTCGGCAAGACAGTCCAGGCACTATCGCTGATCCTTTCAAGAAAACTCCAGGGACTCGCGGTCAGGCCGACGCTTGTCGTCTGCCCGACATCCTTGCTGGACAACTGGGCAATCGAAGCAAACCGATTTACGCCGCAACTCAAAACCATACTGATCAGGGGCAACGACAGGGCAAAGGAATTCAACGAAATGGAAAATGCCGACCTGGTCATCACATCCTATGCGCTCCTCAGACGAGACGGCTTCGAATATGAAGGACTTGAATTCGACCATGTTATCCTCGACGAAGCGCAACATATCAAAAACCCGAAAACAGCCAACGCAAGGATCTGCAAGGGCATCAGGTCGGAACATCGGCTGATCCTAACAGGCACGCCGATTGAGAACAACCTGCTGGAAATCTGGTCGTTGTTCGACTTCCTGCTGCCCGGATACCTGGGGAGCAACAAGAACTTCAGGATCAATCCAAAGGCGTCCGAGGCCGAGAAGGAAGAACGCCAGAAGATCATAGCAGGGCAGATCAAGCCCTTTATCCTAAGGCGAACGAAGGCCGACGTCTGCGCCGAACTCCCACCAAAGCTCGAACAGGTCCTTTTCTGCGAACTCTCGGAGCAACAACGGGAACTCTACGACAACCTGATGCTCGCGGGAAGGCGGCTGCTGGATTTCGCAAAGGCTTCAGGATGGAAACAACATCGGTTCGACGTCCTCGCCATGCTGCTCAGGCTCAGGCAGGTCTGCTGCCATCCCAGCCTTCTCCCGGATGAGTTGAAACAGGATTTCCCGGACGATATCCCGGCGGCAAAATTCGAACTTGCAAAGGAAGTCATTCTCCAGGCGATCGACTCGGGGCACAGGATCCTGTTCTTCTCGCAATTCACCTCCGTGCTCGACCTTTTCCCGGATTGGCTGAAAAAATCACGTATCAAGTTCGAGCGTCTCGACGGGACGACTCGCGACAGGCAGGCGAAGGTTGACAAGTTCAACAACAATCCTGACATCCCGATCTTCCTCCTCAGCCTCAAGGCGGGCGGAACTGGACTCAACCTGACCGGGGCTGACACCGTCATCCACTTCGACCAATGGTGGAATCCAATGGTCGAAGACCAGGCGACGGACAGGGCGCATAGAATCGGACAAACCAAAACCGTCACGTCAATCAAGCTGATCGCGAAAAATACCGTCGAGGAAAAGATCCTGGATCTTCAGGACACCAAGCGCAACCTGTTCCACAAAATCGTGGACGACGCGCCTGCCTCGCTC
>JAGVUR010000043.1:62173-70358 GCA_019136135.1 Verrucomicrobiota bacterium | reverse complement strand
CTTCCGGCGGGGAGGGAAAAACGACAAAAAGCGAAAAGCCAAGCCTTCATGCAAACTGAAGGTTGTTTCTTGCGCCCCAATTCATGCCCAAAACTCAACTGCTTTTTTTAGGTTAATCTTGGGAATAAGGTTTTTCAAGCATCCAGTGTGGAAAGCAAAGGTTGCATATCTTATGCTAGCTCGGATGGGGGCGGACGGCACCAGGGGTGGTCTGGAGGTATCCGGGGTGGCGTTTGGGCACCTTGGGTGGTCTTGGGCACCTTGGGTGGTCTTGGGCACCGGGGGTGGTCTGTGGCACCTTGGGTGGTCTTGGGCACCTTGGGTGGTCGGACGGGTCGGACGGGTCGGACGGGTCGGACGGGTCGGACGGGTCGGACAAGTCTGACTGGGTCTGACTGGGTCTGACTGGGTCTGACTGGGTCATTCATAATTCAGCATTGGGGCTTGCTTATTGTACTTCCGCCATGTAGTCAATTGTTGAACATTGTCGTTTCAGAGAAGGATAGATTTGAAAAAACAGCCTAACCGGCTTAAATTTTTCTTTTTGGACAGACCAAAAATGATACTGAGGAAATAGGCATGGCATCTGTATTTGAGTTTTTCAAGCGTGGTTTGCAGAAGACGACCACGTCCCTTGTCCGCAAGGTCAAGGGGATATTTGGTGGTGAAACGACGTGGAATGCGGAATCGTATGAAGCGTTGGAGGCGGCCTTGATCGGAACCGATCTTGGCGTTGTGATCAGCGGGCAACTGGTCGCGGAAGTGAAAGACCGCTACGAACGCGGCGAGATCAAGACAGGGGAGGATATCATGGCCGTTGCACAGGAAACCGTGTTGTCCTTGCTGGCAACGGATTCCGACACGCCGATGACCGTCGCGGAGGAAGGACCGACGGTAATCATGATGGTCGGCGTCAATGGAAGTGGGAAGACGACGACCTGCGCGAAGTTGGCTCACTACCTGATGAAGCAGGGCAAGACTGTTCTTCTTGGCGCGGGGGACACGTTCCGTGCGGCAGGCGTCGAGCAGTTGAAGATATGGGGCGATCGCTTGGATGTTCCCGTCGTTGGCGGTCGTCAAGGCGGCGATGCGGCGGCGGTGGCGTTCGATGCGGTGACCAGCGGGAGCCAGAAAGGAATCGATTATGTGATCATCGATACTGCGGGGCGGCAGCATACCCGTCGCGACCTGATGGACGAATTGTCGAAGGTCCAGCGGATCATCGGCAAGGCCAAGCCCGATGCACCGCATGAGATTTGGTTGACGGTCGATTCGTCGATTGGGACGAATGCATTGGTTCAGGCGCGTGAATTTGGGAAATTGTTTCCGATCACGGGTTTGATCTTGACGAAGTTGGATGGGACTGGGAAGGGCGGGGTCGTGGTCGCGATCAAGCGCGAGCTTGGTTATCCGGTGCGTTTTGTCGGTTTGGGTGAGCAAGTTGACGATTTGCAGCCCTTTGACCAGGAATCGTTCGTAAAGGCTCTCTTCACGGCTTGATTTGGGCTGTTCCTGATGCCTTGGCGCAAGGAGTGACTGGTGCTTTCAAGCTTGCGGCAATATTTTGGACACGATGAATTTCTTGAAGGGCAGGCCGAGGTCGTAGAGCGGATTCTGTCTGGCGAGGAATTGTGCGTCGTGATGCCGACTGGCGCCGGGAAGTCGTTGTGCTACCAGTTTCCTGTGATGATGCGAGAGGGCTACGGTCTTGTGATTTCGCCGTTGATTTCGCTGATGAAGGATCAGGTCGATTCCCTGGTGGCGCGCGGCATTCCCGCAGCGAGCATCAACAGCAGCATTCCCCGTGAAGCGCAGAATCAGGCGTTGCGCGACGCAAGGAATGGGCGGCTGAAGTTCCTCTACGTCGCCCCCGAGCGTTTTCGGATCGATGGGTTCCGTTCGTACCTTGCGATGCACCCGCCGAATCTGGTCGTTGTTGACGAGGCGCATTGCGTCAGCCAGTGGGGACATGATTTCCGTCCCGATTACCAGCGTATGTGGGGCATGTTCCCTGAGCTGGAGAAAATGCAGGTTTGCGCGTTTACGGCGACCGCAACTCCATACGTTCGAGACGATATCCGTGAGCAGCTTCGACGACCGAAAATGGTTGATCTTGTCACTGGATTCAAGCGGCCTAACCTGGGATTTTCAGTAAGGGATTGCTTTGAAAAACAAGACAAGGCACTGGCAGTGAAACGCTTGCTGGCGATGAAGGAGCCGTCGATCATCTACGTGTCAACCAGGAGGGCGGCTGAAGAATTGTCGAAAAACTACAAGTTGCGGATGTACCATGCGGGAATGCGCGACATTGAACGGAAATCCGCCCAGGATTATTTCATCCAGGACAAATGCCCCGTCCTTGTCGCGACCAATGCGTTTGGAATGGGCATTGACCGTCCCGACATACGCTTTGTCCTTCACTACAATCTTCCCGGAAGCCTGGAGGCGTACTACCAGGAGGCGGGGCGAGCAGGGCGCGACGGGAAGCCTTCGGAATGCTGCCTGCTGGACTACTATCCGGATCATCGGATCCAGGAGTTCCTGCTTGAGATGAACAATCCGCCTGTTGAGTTGCTCCTTGCCTTGCACAAGTGCCTGTACCGGCGGGTTCGTCCTGATGGCATAGTGTCGTTCATTCCTGACTTGCTTCTTGGCGAGCTTGGCAGCCTGGTTCGTGGCGACTCCCAGTTGATGTCTGCTGCGAAGTTGCTTGAGCGGCAGGGATTGCTTGTCCGCGAGCATGGCGGCGGGGACTTGGTTGGCGAGCTGGGCTTTGTGGAACCCCTGGGGGCGTTGATGGCGAAGAATGAGAGCCAAGCTACGCAACGATCCTTGTTTACGTATCGGATGTGTCAGGAGCTGGAGCGTCGAGGTTCGAAGCGGTTCCAGGGTGGGACGCTTGAGATGAGCTACATTACCGGATTGCGGGTCGACCAGGTGGAACGCGTCCTGGAAGCCTTGAATGGCAAAGTGCTGAACTGGACGACCGGCGAAGCGGAAGGCGTGCTGAGGTTGACTGACAAGGGGATGTGCGAAAAGCCAGAATTGGACGTGGCGTCGCTGACAAAGAAGCGCGACCTGGACTACCGTCGCTTCTATGACGTTCAGAGCTATGTACGGACGGGTCGGTGCCGCCAGGCTTATATCATCGGGTATTTTGGCGAGAAGATTGGGGATTGGAAATGCGGATTTTGCGACGCATGTGCCAGCGGCGGCAAGGGGGCTGGCAAGATTGCCAAGAAGCTCAGCAAGGCGAATGTCGGTCGGCCGGCGACTGTGTCCGAGGCGAGGGATGCGAAGGGCTTTCTTTGCGCCTTGAGCATGATCGATGGGCGTTTCGGCATCAACCGGTTTGTCGGCATGCTGCGCGGCGAGGATGACGACCATGAGGATCTGATGGGCAATCCCTTTCACGGTGCGTTCAAGCAATTGAGCAGGACCGCGTGCAAGCGGCTGATCACGTCCTTGAGGTCATGCGGATATGTCACACTGACCAAAGGGGAATATCCTTGCCTGGAGCTGACGGACAAGGGAGAGAAGACCTGTGCAAGCAAGAAAAAGCTAAGCCTGAATATCGAGTAGCAGGCTTGGCTGGACTGGCTGGCACTTAGTCGGCTCCTCAGTCTTGCTTGAGTTTTTCCTGAAGGAGCTTGTCAAGGGAGTCCCGACTGAGGTTTTCGGTGATTCGCCCGAGTTCGAAGCTGCCCAGCCTGAGGATTGCGGCCGGCGTCGATTCAAGCTTGAAGAACTCCATGGCTCCCTGGTCCTGGCTGACATCTATCACCACGAAGTTGCACAGATCCTTTTTTTCGTCCTTGATTTCCCGGAGCCAGGTTTGGCCTTCCAACTCTCCTTTCGTAATGACCAGCAGGTAGGGCTTGATTTCCTCCGACTGGGACGCCAATTCGGGAGTTGGTGCTTCGCCTGGCTTGATGTGGGTGACCTCGGTCGCTTTCGGCTTGGCTTTCGTCTCGGTCTTGATGGCTTTCTGGTACTTGTTCAAGAAGTAAACCGTCATCAAGATGACCAAGGGGTAGATGATGATCCTGGGCGTCAGGCGCCTGGCTAGGGAACCCTGGAAATGAGTGACGAAGGAAAGCGGGGGCTTCTCGTCCTTGAATTTGTCTTCTGGATCTGTCATGGTCGTTCCTAAGTTAGATGAAGAAAAAGCAATCCTGAATTTAATTTGGATAAAGTGAAAATCAACTTGTGGTCGCGGGATATTCCTGGTTCCATCACGCAAACAACTCGCGATCAAGGTAAAAACGTTCTTGGCGCGGGGACTTCAATTGGGGCTGGGGCTGGGACTGGGACAAATGAGACCTGTGAGACGAATGTGACCTATGGGACTGGGACTGGGACATGGGACAAATGGGACTATGGGACGTTGGCGTTGGGTTTTATGGGCAGGGGGGAGTGAAGTTGGAGCCATAAAATTCAAAAAAGTATATTTTTTATTTATATGACTTGATTTTTCCGTTTCATGGAATATCTTATACGCAAATTGATAAAAAAATATCAATATAAATATAACTAATCAGGTCTATTATTATTTTGTAAATTGGAGGCATTGTTTTATGGCTGACAAGCAGAAGGTTGTTGAATCGGATCGTGTTGTGGACAACGATCTTGCGGCATTGGACGCATTGATATTGAAGGTTCAGGCTGCCCAGGGTCGTTATGCGGAATACAGCCAGGAGGCTGTTGACAAGATTTTCCGTGCAGCCGCCTTGGCTGCGAACGAGGCTCGGATCCCGTTGGCGAAGCTTGCGGTTGAGGAGACCGGAATGGGTCTTGTCGAGGACAAGGTGATCAAGAATCACTTTGCGGCGGAGTATGTATACAACAAATACAAGAACGAGAAGACCTGCGGGCAGATTGAGTTTGACGATGCCTTCGGCATTATCAAGATCGCGGAGCCGGTCGGTTTGATTGCCGGCATTGTTCCGACGACCAATCCGACTTCGACCGCGATCTTCAAGTCCCTGTTGGCCCTGAAGACCCGCAACGGCATTATCTTCAGCCCGCATCCTCGTGCCAAGAAGAGTACGATTGCAGCGGCAAAGATTGTTTTGGATGCGGCGATCGAGGCAGGCGCTCCTGAGGACATCATTTCCTGGATTGAGGAGCCGAGCGTTCCCCGCAGCCAGCATCTGATGGGGCATCCGTCGATCAACATGATTCTGGCCACTGGCGGACCCGGCATGGTCAAGGCGGCCTATTCGAGCGGCATTCCTGCGGTCGGCGTCGGTCCCGGCAATACTCCTGCCTTGATGGATGAGACCTGCGACATCCAGTTGGCTGTCAGTTCCGTCATTCAAAGCAAGACCTTCGACAACGGCATGATTTGCGCTTCCGAGCAGTCCGTGATTGTCGTCGACAAGATCTACAAAGAAGTCAAGGCTGAATTTGCCAAGCGCGGCGCGTATCTGCTCAATGCCGAGGAGGCTGCCAAGGTCGCGTCGATCATCGTTGTCGATGGCAAGCTCAATGCCGGTATTGTTGGCCAGACCGCCGTCAAGATTGCCTCGATGGCCGGTTTGAAGGTTCCGGAGTATACGAAGGTATTGATTGGCGAGACCAAGGGAGTCGGCAAGGAATATCCCCTCAGCGTTGAAAAGCTCTCGCCAGTCCTGGCGATGTACAAGGTGAAGGATTTTTCCGAGGGCTTGGTGTTGGCTCAGAAGCTGTTGGACTTTGGCGGCATCGGTCATACCAGCGTACTCTATACCGATCCTCGCAACAAGGAAAACATCAGTCGTTTCGGCGAAGAAATGAAAACTTGCCGCACGCTGATCAACATGCCTTCCAGCCAGGGTGCCATTGGCGACGTCTTCAACTTCAAGCTCGATCCTTCGCTTACCTTGGGTTGCGGCACCTGGGGTGGCAACTCGGTCAGCCAGAACGTCGCTCCGAAACACCTGTTGAACATCAAGACAATTGCCGCGAGGAGAGAAAACATGCTATGGTTCCGTGTGCCTGACAAGATCTACTTCAAGTACGGATGCCTCCAAGAAGCCCTGCATGACCTGGGCGAGGACGGACGCAAGCGCGCCTTTATCGTCACTGACCGCTACCTGTACAACACCGGCTTGCACGGCGACCTGGTGGACTGCCTTGAGGAGATGAACATCAAGATTGAGATCTTCAGCGACGTCGAACCCGATCCCACGCTGGAGGCGGCCTACAAGGGCGTCGAGCGCATGAACGCCTTCAAGCCGGACACGATCATCGCCTTCGGCGGCGGCTCTCCGATGGATGCGGCCAAGATCATGTGGTTGCTCTACGAGCATCCCGAAGTCCATTTTGACGATATCGCCATGCGCTTCATGGATATCCGAAAACGCGTCTACAAGTTCCCCAAACTGGGCACGAAGGCGACGATGGTCGCCATCCCCACCACCTCAGGAACCGGTTCGGAAGTCACCCCGTTTGCCGTGATTACCGACGAAAAGACCGGCAACAAGTATCCCTTGGCCGACTATGAGCTGACTCCTGACATGGCGATCATCGACACCAAGCTGGTGATGAACATGCCCAAGAGGCTGACGGCCGCCAGCGGCATCGACGTGCTTGTCCACGCGATTGAGGCCCGCGTCTCGATCCTGGCCAGCGAATATACCAATGCCCTGGCCTGCGAAGCCACCCGGCTTGTCTTCAAGTATCTGCCGATTGCCTATCAGCAGCCGGACAATGAGAAGGCACGCGAGAAAATGCACCATGCCTCGACGATTGCGGGCATGGCCTTTGCCAACGCCTTCCTGGGACTTTGCCACTCGATGGCCCACAAGCTTGGCGCGGAGTTCCACATTCCTCACGGCATCGCCAACGCCCTGCTGATCGGCCCGGTCATCTTCTATAATGGCACAAGCAAGCCGACGCGCCAAGGAACCTTCTCGCAATATCATTGCCCGGAGGCCAAGGAGCGCTATGCGATGCTCGCTGATTTCCTGCAGATGACCACCCCCGACATGACTCCTGAGGCCAAGGCCGCAGCCCTGATCAGCGAAATTGAAAAACTGAAGAAGACTCTGGAAATTCCAGCCACGATCAAAGAATACGGTATTCCCGAAAAGGACTTTCTTGCCAAGGTCGATATGCTCTCGGAAAAGGCCTTTGACGATCAGTGCACCGGCGCCAATCCACGCTATCCCCTGATCAGCGAAATCAAGGACCTCTACCTGAAGGCATACTATGGGAAATGAAGCATGAGAGGGAACGACGGCGGCACCGGCAAAAGTTCCGGTGCAGCCGCTTCCCAATGGAGAGCGAAATGACGCAAAAGCAGAAAATTATGATTTGTATGGGAAGTTCCTGTTTTGCCCGCGGCAACGAAGACAATTTGCGATTGATTGAGGACTACATTGAGGAACATCAGCTTGGCGACTGTATTGAGCTGTCCGGGCGATGCTGCGCCAAGCAGTGCGCGGAAGGACCCAATATCAGCATTGATGGCGTCCTCTACAACGGCGTCAGCAAGGAAAAGCTGCTGAAGCTCCTGGACGAAAAATTTCTGTCGTAAGTCAAGAGTTCATGCTCCTATTACGCAGGTGTCGCTACTTTCAACCCATTTCATGCCATTTATGTAAAAAATGAATTTCAAATACCCCATTTATACAGCGGATGCGGAGTGCCAGGATTGCTTCAAATGCGTCCGGCATTGTCCGGTTAAAGCAATCAAGGTCGTTTCCGGGCATGCTTCGGTTATTCCGGAGTTGTGCGTTGCCTGTGGCAAATGCGTTGAGGTCTGCCCAGTCGAGGCGAAGAAAATCCGCAACGATCTGAGTGTTGTGCTGGAGCTGCTGCAGGGATCCGATCCGGTCTATGTGTCCCTAGCGCCTTCCTGGGGTAGCGAGTTCAAGGGGTTGCCGGCGCCCAAGCTTATCGCCGCCTTGCGGAAACTCGGTTTTGCAGGTGTCAGCGAGACGGCGCTAGGCGCGCAAATCGTCTCCGACAACCTCGCCGAAGAATTGCGCGGCATGCGGCACGGATTGATGATTTCCTCGGCCTGTCCTGTGGTTGTCGATTTCGTTCGCAAGTACCTCCCAGAGTTTGTTCCTTCGATTACCCCGGTGCTTTCCCCTGCTTTGAGCCATGCTCTCATGTTGCGTAAAGTATTCGGTGAGAACATCAAGGTTGTTTTCATTGGTCCCTGCATTGCCAAGAAGAACGAGGCGGATCGTCG
>JAGVUR010000043.1:0-62126 GCA_019136135.1 Verrucomicrobiota bacterium | reverse complement strand
GGCAATGGCTCAAGGAGTTGAAGATCGATCCATGGCAGTTGCAGCCCACGGAAGAAGACCGCTTTGTCCCGGAAGATTCCAAGGACGGCGCCATTTATCCGATTGAGGGCGGCATGAATGAAACGTTGCGGGTGCATCCCGGATGCGACCACATCAACTACACAGTGGTTTCCGGCATCGAGGCGTTGCGGCAGGCTCTTCAGGGGCTTCATCCTGACGATATCCGCGAGCCGGTTTTTCTGGAGGCACTTTCTTGCATCGGCGGTTGCGTGCATGGACCCGGAACCGAACATTGTTCGCCAGGGCTGCTCGAACGCCTGCGCATCATCCGCAATACTGATTTCCAAAGGGAGCCGCAGCCACGCAGTGTTGCGGAGATCACGGAGAAGTACGATACCGCACCGGTTCAGGATCCTGAAGTTTCCATGCGTGACATCAAGCAGGCCTTGCTCCTGATTGGCAAGGCAACACCAGAGGATGAACTCAATTGCGGGGGATGCGGATACGATACCTGCCAGAATTTTGCCAAGGCGCTTCTGGCCGGCAAGGCCGAACCCTGCATGTGCGTATCCTACCTGCGAAACTTGGCCCAGAAAAAATCCAATGCAATCTTGCGCTGCATCCCGGCGGCCGTGGTCATCGTCAACAGCAACCTGCAACTGATCGAATGCAACCGCCGCTTCGCCGAACTCTGCGGCGAAAACGCACTGGAAATCTATGAGATATCCCCAGGCATGCCCAATGCCTACCTCGAAACCATGATCCCCTTCGCCGACCTCTTCAAAGAAGTGATCAATACCGGCAAGGAACTCTCCAGAAGCGCCTTGAAGCTCGACAAGAAACTGCTCAACATCATCATCTTCAACATTGAACCCGGCCAAGTTGTCGGTGCCATCCTCTTTGATGTCACGCAAACCGAGTTCACCCGCGAGCAAATTGCCGATCAGGCCCGCAAGGTCATCGAGAAGAATTTGGCGACTGTGCAGGACATCGCATGCAAGCTTGGAGAGCACATGGCCGAAACCGAGATTCTCCTGCGTTCCATCGCGGAAAACTACGCCGAAAAATAAGCCGCGGCAAAAATTTCCGCAGATTCCGTATGTTCTGAAGTTAAAACAGAGTCCTTATGAACACCAACACCGAACATCCTCTTTTTCTCGACCTGGCCTATAGCCAATGCAACAAGCATGGTGAAAGCATCTGCGGGGATGCCTTCCGTTTTGAAAAGAGCGATAGCGACGGGCGTGTTGTGGCAGTTCTTTCCGACGGTTTGGGTAGCGGTGTCAAGGCCAACATTCTCGCTTCAATGACTGCCACGATGGCGATGAAGTTCGCCGCCCAGCCCAACTATAGCATTTTACATGCTGCTGAAATCATGATGAGCGCCTTGCCCATCTGCCAGGTACGGAAAATCAGCTACGCCACGTTTACCATCTTGAATGCCTGGACGGACTTTTCGATCCGCATCGTCGAAATGGGCAACCCCCCGTTTCTGCTGTTCCGTCAGGGCGAACAAATCAAAATTCCCTTTGAACGGCTTGAATCCGAGCGCTGGAACGACCGGAAGATGAAAATCTACCATTTTTCGGCGCAGTGCGAAGACCGCATTGTCTTCTTCTCCGATGGCATCAGCCAGGCCGCCATGGGAACACCCGAATGGCCATTGGGCTGGCGCGAATCCGGCTGCGCCGCCTTCATCGGCGAGATCCTCGGCAACACCCCGTCGATCTCCTCGCATGAACTCTGCAACGCCATCATCAAGGAAGCTCGCGGCAAAGAACCCCAGCGCATCAACAAGGACGACATGACTTGCGCATCCCTCTACTTCCGCCATCCGCGAAAGATGCTCATCTTCACCGGACCTCCGTATGATCGACAGCATGATGCCGAGTGCGCCAAGCTTATCGATACCTTTGATGGCGAGAAAGCAGTCTGCGGCGGCACCTCGGCCGAAATTATCGCCCGGGAGTTGAACCGGGAACTGAAAATGGACTTGGGCAGTATTTCCTCGGACATGCCGCCGATGTCCACGATGCCGGGCATCGACCTGGTTACGGAAGGCATTTTCACGCTGACCAAGGCGGCGGGGTACCTTGAAAAGGCCGATACGTTCATGCCCCGCAATCCGGCCGGCATCCTGGCCGAAATGATGCGCCGCAATGACCTGATCTACTTTCTTGTGGGCACCCGCATCAATGAAGCACATCAGGATCCGAACCTACCCCAGGAACTGGAATTGCGTCGCAACATCGTGCAGCGCATTGCCGGCATCCTAAGAAACAAATTTTTGAAAAAGGTTGATATCAAGTACGTCTGACGGCTGTGCAAGTTTTTTGCGCCGTTGTTTCCATTAACGCCATTGGAGGAAATGCATGCAGGAAAGTGTTGAAAAAACGAAGGCTATGGTACAGCATTTGGCTGCCGTCAACGCCATTCTAGAAAAAAACGAGTATGATCCCGGGAGGCTGATTCCCATTCTTCAGGAAACGCAGGAGGTATACAAGTACCTGTCGCGAGACGTGATCAGCTATCTTGCCACCTCGCTTGATGTGCCGGTTGCCCATGTCTATGGCGTAGCCACATTCTATGCGCACTTTTCGCTCGAACCGAAAGGGAAGCATATCATCCGCATCTGTGACGGAACAGCTTGCCATGTCAAGAAATCGACGGGCATCCAGCAGCACATCTACAAGCGCCTCGGGCTCAATGACGACAAGCGCACCACCGACGACCTGCTTTTCACCCTTGAGATGGTCAGTTGCCTGGGCGCCTGCGGGCTTGCACCGGTCGTTGTCATCGACGAGGAAGTCTATGGCCAGGTCACTCCGGCTATGATTGACGATATCCTCGATAAGATTATCGCTGAGGAAAAAAATGCTAAGGGAGAAGAATAATCATGACTAACATTCCTGCTAAAACCCCTGATTTGGAAAAGATAGCGGCTCACTACAAGCAGCAGGTCGCAGATCTGAAAAGACGCGTCATTATCTGCGGCGGTACAGGTTGTATCGCCAACGGGGCATTGAAAGTCCGTGACGCCATTTGTGCGGAAATGGAAAAAGCCGGCGAAAAAGCGGTCATTGACCTGATGAGTCATGAAGACCACAGCGGCGAAACCTACTTTTCAAAAAGCGGTTGCCAGGGCTTCTGCCAGGTTGGGCCGATTCTTCGCATCGAACCCGAAGGCATCTTCTACTGCCATGTCAAACCTGAAGACGCCGCGGAAATCGTCAACGTCACCCTGAAAACCGGCGAAATCATCGACCGCCTCGTCTATGTCGATCCGGTCAGCAAAAAGCCTCGGCGGCATGAAGATGAGATCACCTTCTATACCCGCCAAAACCGGGTCGTCCTCAAAAACTGCCTGATCGAGCCGGATAACATCGAAGAATACATCTACAACGAGGGCTATAAGGCCGCCCGCAAGGCACTGACGGAAATGAGCGCGGAACAGATCTGCCAGAAGATCATCGATGCCGGCCTGCGTGGACGCGGTGGCGGCGGCTTCCCGACCGGCCTGAAATGGAAATTCACCCTTGCCTCAAAAGGGGACAAAAAATACGTCATTTGCAATGGAGACGAAGGGGATCCCGGCGCTTTCATGGATCGTTCGGTCATGGAAGGCAACCCCCACGCCGTACTCGAAGGCATGCTGATCGCCGGCAAGGCCGTCGGAGCGGACGAGGGCGTCGTCTACGTGCGTACTGAGTACCCCCTGGCTGTTCAACGCATGCGCAACGCCATCAAGGCGGCTGAAGAACGCGGGCTGCTCGGCAACAATTTGTTCCAGAGCGGATTCAACTTTCACGTTCGGGTCGTCGAAGGCGCCGGCGCCTTTGTCTGCGGCGAGGAAACTGCGCTGATGGCTTCCATTGAAGGCAAACGCGGGATGCCCAGCCCGAAGCCGCCGTTCCCGGCCGAACGCGGGCTTTACGGGAAACCCACGGTCATCAACAACGTGGAAACCCTTGCGTCGATTCCCTACATCATCCGCAAAGGCGTCGAGGTCTACCGTTCCGTCGGCACGGAAAAGTCACCAGGCACAAAAACCTTTGCGTTGACCGGCCATGTCGCCAACACCGGCCTGATCGAGGTTCCCTTTGGCACCACTCTCCGGGAAATCGTCTACAATATCGGTGGCGGTGTCACCGACAATGCCGGTCATGTTACCGGCGAGGACTTCAAGGCTGTTCAGATCGGCGGTCCCTCAGGCGGCTGCTTGACGCCGGATTTGCTTGATTTGCCCTTGGACTTTGATTCGCTGAAAGGCGCCGGCGCCATGGTTGGGTCCGGGGGGCTGGTGGTGATGAACAAGCAGACCTGCATGGTCAGCATTGCTCGCTTCTTCATGCAGTTCACCCAGAATGAATCCTGCGGCAAATGCGTTCCCTGCCGCGAAGGCACCAAGCAGATGCTGTTTTTGCTTGATGACATCATCAATGGGCGCGCCAATGAAGACACCCTCGAGCTTCTCGAGCAGACCGCCAAGGCCGTCCAATTGGGATCCCTCTGCGGACTGGGCAAAACCGCGCCGAATCCAGTCCTGTCAACACTGCACAATTTCCGTGAAGAATATGAAGCGCATGTTTACCGGAAAATCTGTCCGACCGGTGAATGCAAAGCGCTGGCCCGTCCTGAAATCGATGCGGCTCTCTGCAAGGGCTGCACAGCCTGTGTCCGCAAATGCCCGGTTGGCGCAATCACCGGAAAAGTCAAGGAAGTGCATGTCATCGATGCAGACAAATGCATCAAATGCGGCGCCTGCAAGGCCGCCTGCCGTTTTAATGCCATTACTGGAATCTAAGTAACAAGAGGGAAATATACCATGGCTGATACAGCAATTAAAAAGTTGACCGTCAACGGGCGGGAAGTGACCTTTAGCGATGAGCGCAACCTGCTCGAAGTCATCCGAAAAGCCGGTATTGACATACCGACATTCTGCTATCATTCCGAACTGAGCATCTATGGTGCTTGCCGTCTTTGCCTGGTGGATGTCGAGGGCAAAGGGGTCATGGCCTCCTGCTCAACCCTGCCGGCGCCCGGCATGGTCATCCAGACCGATACCAAGGAAATTCGCAATATGCGCAAGATCAACCTGGAGCTGCTGCTGGCCAACCACGACCGGGAATGCCCAACTTGCACTCGCAGCTCAACCTGCGCACTGCAGGCAATCGCAAACCGTCTCGGTGTGGAAACCGTGCGCTTCAAGGCTCCGCGCAAAGAAGAACCGATCGATGACAGCTCGCCATCCTTGGTACGCGACCCCAATAAGTGCGTGCTTTGTGGCGATTGCGTCCGGGTCTGCTCGGAAATTCAAGGGATAGGGGCGATTGATTTCGCCTTCCGCGGCTCGAATGCCAAGATCGCTCCCGCTTTTGACGCCAGCCTTGGCGAAGTCGAATGCGTCAACTGTGGACAATGCGCAGCTGTCTGCCCGACTGGCGCCCTGACCCCCAAACAGGATCGTTCCAAAGTCTGGGATGCGCTCTATGACCGCAATAAGACTGTTGTCGTTCAAGTAGCTCCTGCCATACGGGTTGCCCTTGGAGAGTATTTTGGCGCGAAGCCTGGCGAAAATGTCGCCGGCAAGCTGGTCGCTGCCCTGAAGCTGATGGGTTTCAAGCATGTCTATGATACCAGCTTCACTGCCGACATGACGATTTTCGAAGAGGCCAATGAGTTGCTTGAGCGTATCCAGGGCGGCGGGGAGTTGCCGATGTTCACCAGCTGTTGCCCTGCCTGGGTGAAATACGTGGAAATTTACTTCCCGGAGCTTTTGCCGAATGTCTCGAGCTGCCGTTCTCCACAGGCGATGTTCGGTTCTGTCGCCAAGAAAGTGCTTCCCGAGCAGCTTGGCTGCCGTCGCGAAGACCTGGTCGTCGTCTCGATCATGCCTTGCACCGCCAAGAAGTTCGAGGCGCAATTGCCGAAGTTCAGTGTTGACGGCAAGCCCGAGGTTGACATCGTCATTACCACCAGTGAAGTGCAAAGCATGATCAACTCGCTGGGCATCCAGTTGCTGGAACTCGAACCGGAAGCCTTTGATATGCCGATGGGATTCGCAACTGGCGGCGGCGTCATATTCGGCGCTTCAGGAGGCGTCATGGAAGCCGCACTGCGCTATGTTGCCGAAAAGCTCGACAAAAAGCCGCTTGAAAAAGTCGATTTCAAGCAGGTTCGCGGCATGAAGCATCTCAAGGAGGCTTCGCTGCAACTTGCAGGCAAAGATATCCGAGTCGCCGTCGTACATGGCCTGGCCAATACGAAAAAGCTGCTTCAAGACATCAAGGCAGGCAAGGCAAACTACCATTTTGTTGAGGTTATGGCCTGTCCTGGCGGCTGCATCTCCGGCGGCGGCCAGCCCTGGGGGGCAACCGATCGCATCCGGGTCCAGCGTCAACAGGGGCTTTACAATACCGACAAGGCGCATCAGGTGCAGAAGCCTCAGGACAACTGGCTGGTGCAACGCTGCTACGAGGAGCACATCGGCGGCAAACCCGGCTCGCAAGAGGCTCATCACCTGCTGCATACCGAATACCGGAACCGTAGTCAGATCTTTGACGCAAAACTGCCGATCATGCGCGGTACCGAAAGCAATCGGTTGCCGATAACCGTGACCATTTGCGCCAAGCAGGAAAACTGTCCTGGGCAGCTGCTGCTGGGGATGATCAGCGACTATGTCAAAAGCAAGCAATACACTCCTTGGGTTGACATGGATGCCGCTTTCTCTTCACGGCCGGCTCAAGATGGCACCATCTGCGTAACCGTAGGTGATCAGATTGTCGAACGAACGCGTTTCCACAATGCCATGAACACCCTCGAACAACTGCAAAACCAGGCTGCCTTTAAAAACATCACAGACGCCATCGACAAGGGACTCGCACGGATCCGATAATGGATTCCATGGTCACCGGGAGCGGTTTTTCATCAAAAACTGCTCCCGGTGGCTTTTTTTACCTGAATCCTACGCTCTTTTTAGAGCTTGGTCACCCAGAGCCCATGCAAATTGCAGTATTCACGGACGATCATGCCAGGTTTCGGGGCAATATTAAAAACCGCTTCCGGCTGGGCACCGGGCGTGAGATGATAACGGTTGACATAATCACCGTTGATCACTTCTATCCAGGCAATATGATGCTCGACGGTCATCGGATGCGCAACCGATCCGACCTTGACTTTCATGCCGCCGGGAATCTCTTCCACTACAGGAACATGCTTCTCCTTAGAAACATCCTGCGTATTCTCCACCTGCAATTTCATCGCTTCGCCACAACAAAACGGGGCGGCGCCCGCAGTAAGAATTTCCACAACGGAATCGCATTTGTCGCACTTGTAAATTTGAAGTCTCTTGACGCCCATGATTTTCCTCCTTCTGTTAAAAGTACATTGATTCGCTTGCCCACCCACTCCGGCAGAAATGCCACCAGGATATCCGCCAGACTCCAGGCCTCTCTATAATAAAATAACCCCAACTCCAAACTTTTGCCAAATGATGCACTTCGGATTGTGCATATTATCTAACATGCTTAGGAGCCGTTCAACCTATTGGGTACGGGCACCCGGGGTGCTCGTACTCAAGGGATGTCGCCGCTAAAGCGGCGAAACTGGGGCGTTCCTAGCCTGGCGGGTCGGGCGGGTCGGACTGCCTTAGGTTCTTTCCATCGAGTCTAGAATTCCCTTGAAGTACCCGATGGCAAAAATTCGTCCCAAAGCCGCATATCCGGGTTCATCATTGTTTTCTCCGAACATGGTCGGCGCATGGTCTGGCCGAATCAGGACATCCATTTGCAACTCGCTCAGCAATTTGATGCGTTCCGCCAGATTCGTAGGTCCGTTGTCATGGAACGTTTCCATGAATCCCCCGGGTACTGGCTGGTTGTCCCGCAGGTGAACAAAATGGATTTTGTCTTTCCATTCACGAATCAGCACCATGTCATCTTCGCCCATTGCACGAAATGTTGCCGCACAGAAAGTGATTCCGGCATTCGGACTGTTCGCCAGATCCAACATTCGGCGAAATGCGGGAGCCGAAGTGAAGATTCTCGGGTAGCCTTTCAGTTCCGGAACGGGCGGGTCATCGGGATGCAGGCACATTACCACTCCGGCTTCTTCGGCTGCCGGAAGCACGGCTTTCAGGAAATAAGCATAATTATCCCAAAGCTTTTCATGGGAGAATTTCAGGGGTTCTTCTGGAACATCATCACGAGACCATCGGCTCGTAATGGCTCCGCCGCGATACGGAATGTCAATCCGGGATCGGAACCAGCCGATGCCGGCCATGAAATTGTAGCAGAGAATATGGATGCCGAGCTTCCCCATGTTTCGAAGCATCATCCGGTATTTTCCAAGGTCTTCGTCTCGTCCCGGCAATCCCAGTTTGATTCGGGACATGTCAAACTGATCGCCTTCCAGGGCCGCAATTTCAAATCCGGCATCCCGGAATCCCTGCTGGGCGGCAGACATGGACTTCAGGTCAAATGGATCATAAACAGGATTGATTCGGCAAACTGCATTGCGAATGCCCACTTGAGCCGCAAGCTTCCAGCGATGATCCGATAACGGCGGCAAAAACATCCCAAGTCTTATCATTGCCAATCGCCTTCCCTGAATTCATTCGGTCAAATCAAAAAAATCCTCTGTCCTCCGCTTAACACGGGCGTTTCAAGGCGCAACACAAATGTCGTTTAGAAAAAAATATATCTATTCAATCTTCTGGTATATGCCGGCCTTGTCATTCTTCATTTTCACGGTCAAGGTAGCCAGGCCGCCGGCGATGACTTCGCGCTGAACGATGACCCCGTTCGGCACCTTCAGGGTAATATTGGAAAAGTTCCAGATGTACTTGATGCCGGCGGCGACCACCTGGTCGGCTACTTCCTGGGCTTGCGCCGTCGGCACGCAGATGATCGCTATATCCGGCGGTGAATAACTCAGGCGTTGTCCGATCGTTGCAATATTATAGATCTCGCGGCCTCGAATCACCCGGCCGATCTTCTCCGGATCATTGTCAAAAGCCGACTCGATATACAGGCCATAGACTTGGAACTCATCATAACCCAAAATTGCGGATCCCAGCGCTCCCGCTCCCAGCAATGTCGCAGTGATCCGCCCGTTCCAGCCCAGATATTCCTTAATATAGGTAATCAGCTCATTGACCTCGTAACCGATCCGGCGGCGGCCCGATATCCCTGTCAACGCGATGTCTTTACGAACGACAATCTGCTCAATGCCCATATACTCGGCAAGCTCTGTTGTCGAAACATGACTCCGACCCTCCATCCTCATCCGCAACAGCTTGTGCAGATAGGAAGGCATTCGGCGAATCGTTGGTGAATTCTGTACTTTTACGCGACCCATGATTTACATGACCAATGAACCAACTCCCTAACAACTCCATAATTAGGATATAAGTAAAAAAATACACTCTCAAAAAAAATCTTCAAGTGGCAAAGAAAAAACATTCTGGATTATATTGCTATAAAATCAATTAAAAAACCTGTTGTTTTGTTGACAACCATTAATTTTGGATATATTGTGAGCTTTTATTCAATTTAGCCAAAAAAACTTGATTGTCACGACTTGCCTTTGGCATTGTGCTTGCGATGCTTGATGTGATTGGTCTGATGATTGAGTCAAGTAGGGATTGAAGGTTGCCTTTTATTATAGTTTTATAGCTTTTTGGAAGGCAATAGGTAGCGGAGTCGAATTCACTGTATTGACGGAGGAATCATGACCTGTTGTTGTGAGTGTTCGAAAGAGAAGGCGTTGGACAAGCTTATGCGGCTTGAGCCAGAGAAGACGTCTGAGTTGACGGCTTTCATTGACGGATTGCCGCTAGTTGCAGGGGACGTCGAGACGAATAGGGGATTTTTGGTTGAGACGCTGCACCGCGCCCAGGGCATTTTCGGATATTTGCCTGTTGAGGTTCAGCAGGTTGTATCCGAGCGTCTTGGCTTGACCCGAAGTGAGATATACGGGGTCATCAGTTTTTATTCGTACTTCACTGACAAGCCGATCGGTCGCTACAAAATCAATGTATGCCTTGGTACGGCATGCTTTGTCAAGGGCGCTTCGAAGATTGTTGACGAATTGAAGGCGAAGTTGGGGGTCAACGAAGGCGAGACGACAGCCGACCAGAAGTTTTTCCTTGGCGCCCTGCGCTGTGTTGGGTCCTGCAGTTTGGCACCTGTGGTGATGGTTAACAACCGGGTATATGGAAATGTGACGCCCGACATGGTTGACCAGATTTTGGCGGACTGTCAGGACTAAAGAGGAGGAACGAGCATGAGAATCAATTCATTGGAAGCATTGAAGGATTACAAGTCCCGCTTGTGCAGCGTTTCGAGTGGCAAGACATCAGTCTTGATGTCGCTTGGCACCTGCGGATTGGCTGCTGGCGGTGCGAAGGTCGCCGATGCGATTCGCGCCGAATTGGACAAGGGATTGTCCGGCAAGTACGAGGCGGTTTCGGTTGGTTGCATGGGCTTGTGCTATTGCGAGCCGACGATTGAGTTGCGTGACGAGACCGGTCGTTCCGCGATTTACGGGCATGTGACTCCGGAGCAGATTCCGGCGATTTTGGCTGCCGGCCTTGACGGCGAGGCAGCCGGCGCGACGAAGGTCAAGCGCACGTGGTACTATCCCGAGGAAGAGGAAAACAAGGATGGCGTGCTTCAGGCCAGGATTGCGTTGCGCAACACGGGCCGCATCGATCCCGAGAAGATTGACGACTACCTGAAGTATGACGGCTACCAGGCGTTGGGCAAAGTCTTGAAGACAATGGCTCCCGAGGCTGTATCGAAGGAGATTTTGGATGCGATGTTGCGCGGTCGCGGCGGCGCCGGTTTCCCGACTGGCAAGAAGTGGCAGTTTGCCGCGGCGCAGCCCAAGGGGCAGAAGTACATGATTTGCAATGCGGACGAAGGCGACCCCGGCGCGTTCATGGATCGTGCCGTGCTGGAAGGCGACCCGCATTCGGTTTTGGAAGCGATGGCGATCGGCGCCTATGCGATTGGCGCGGACAAGGGAATCATCTACATTCGAGCCGAATATCCGTTGGCGATCGAACGCTTGCAGAAGGCGATCAAGCAGGCCCGCGAAATGGGCTTCCTGGGCAAGGGAATCTTCGGGACTTCGTTTGATTTCGACATTGAGCTGAAGTATGGCGCAGGCGCCTTTGTCTGCGGCGAAGAGACCGCGTTGATCCACTCGATCGAAGGCAAGCGTGGCGAGCCGACGTTCAAGCCGCCGTTCCCGGCAATTCAAGGCTTGTGGAAGAAGCCGACGGTTGTGAACAACGTCGAGACTTACGCGAACGTCGCCGCGATCATCCGCAAGGGTGCCGCCTGGTTCAAGTCGGTTGGCACACCTGGTTCACCTGGCACGAAGGTGTTTGCATTGGCTGGCAAGATCAACTGCGTCGGCCTGGTCGAAGTCCCGATGGGCACGACGTTGCGCGACATCATCTTCGGTCTTGGCGGCGGGATTTTGAACAATCGTGGCTTCAAGGCTGTTCAGACCGGTGGTCCTTCCGGTGGATGCATCACCACCAAGAACCTGGATACTCCGATTGATTATGAGACGCTGAAGTCCATCGGCTCAATGATGGGTTCTGGTGGAATGATCGTGATGGACGAAGACAACTGCATGGTCAACATCGCGCGCTTCTTCCTGGATTTCACCTGCGACGAAAGCTGCGGCAAGTGCACGCCGTGCCGTATCGGCAACCGTCGCCTGTATGAAATGCTGACGGACATCTGCCGCGGCAAGGGCACAGAAGAAACATTGAAAGAACTGCGGACCTTGTCGAATGTGATTAAGGATACGGCGTTGTGCGGCTTGGGACAGACCTCGCCGAATCCTGTTCTGTCCACGTTGGACAACTTCTTTGAGGAGTATGAAGCTCACGTGAAGGAGAAGCGTTGTCCCGCCGGCGTTTGTACCGCCTTGCTGAAGTTTACGATCAACGACAACTGCATAGGATGCGGATTGTGCGCGAAGAACTGCCCGACGGGAGCGATCTCGGGGAAGATTAAGTCGAAGCACGTGATTGATCAGGACAAGTGCATCAAGTGCGGCGTTTGCCAGCAGAAGTGCAAGTTCAAGGCAATCGATAAGAAGTAACTCCAACATCGGAGGAGCTTGCCGTCGGCTTTTTGCCGGCAAGAAGAAGTGAGCTTTTGAATACAGCCAACAATTTGGAGTCCGAAAAAGATGATAAACTTGAAAATAAACAACACTCCAGTGTCTGTCCCGGAAGGATCGACCATTCTGGAAGCCGCCGAAAAACTGGGTCTTAAGATTCCCACGCTGTGCCACATCAAGTGGGATAGTTTCAACACGGAACACCGCTGCGGCTCCTGCCGTATTTGCGTTGTTGAAGTTACCGGTCGCCCGAACCTGGCGCCGTCCTGCTGCACGCCTGTTGCCGAGGGCATGGATGTTCACACCAATACCAACAGGGCGATTCGCGCACGCCGCACGATGCTCGAGTTGCTGCTCTCGAATCACCCGAAGGATTGCCTGGTCTGCAGCAAAAACCAGGAGTGCGAACTGCAGAAGCTCGCCAGCGCCTTCAATATCCACCACATCAAATATGAAGGCGCCCAGTCCGAATTCCCGGTTGATGAAAATGGCGCCGCCATCCGCCGCGACATGAGCAAGTGCATCATGTGCCGTCGCTGTGAAACGGCCTGCAACGTCGTCCAGACAGTCGGCGTGCTTTCCGGTGTCAACCGCGGCTTCAATGCTGTCGTCGCCCCGGAGAACTTTGCCCAGCTGACCGACACGGCTTGTACTTTCTGCGGACAATGCGTGCAGGCCTGCCCGGTCGGCGCCCTGACCGAGATTGGCTACAAGGATGAAGTTTGGGAACATCTGAACAATCCGAAGAAAACGGTCATTGTGCAGACGGCTCCCGCAGTTCGCGTTGCGATCGGCGAAGAATTCGGTTTCCAGGCGGGCGAGATCAGCACCGGCAAGTTGGTTGCCGCTCTGCGCCGCATTGGCTTTGCCAAGGTTTTCGACACGGACTGGTCTGCGGACTTGACCATCATGGAAGAAGGCACGGAATTGCTTGAGCGCATCAAGTCCGGCGAAAATCTGCCGCTTCTGACCAGCTGCTGCCCGGGCTGGGTGAATTTCCTCGAGCATCAGTTCCCGGATCTTTTGCACATGCCTTCGACGGCCAAATCCCCGCAGCAGATGTTTGGCGCGATTGCCAAGAGCTACTATGCGGAAAAGACCGGCATCGATCCCAGCAACCTGATTGTGGTTTCCATCATGCCTTGCCTGGCCAAGAAGTACGAGGCTTCCCGTCCGGAATTTGCCCATAACGGCGTGCGCGACGTCGACTATGTCCTTTCGACGCGTGAGTTGGCCTCGATGATCAAAGAGGCCGGTATCGTGTTTGACCGCCTGCCGGACGAGCAATACGACAGCCCGCTGGGTGAGTCGACCGGTGCCGCCGTTATCTTCGGCGCCTCCGGCGGCGTTCTCGAGGCTGCCCTGCGTACTGCGGCGGCTTGGCTCGAGGGCGACAAGGACAGCCCGATCGACTTTGTCGCCGTGCGTGGTCTCGAAGGTATCAAGGAAGCTACGGTTACGATCGCCGGCATCGAGCTGAAAGCGGCCGTTGCCTCTGGTTTGGGCAATGTCCGCAAGTTGCTCGAGCGCATCCAGCGCGGCGAAGCCCAATATCACGCCATTGAAATCATGGCCTGCCCCGGTGGTTGCATCAACGGTGGTGGACAGCCCTACAACCATGGCAATACCGCCATCTTGGAAGCGCGCAAGGACGCCCTCTACCGCGCAGACAAAGGACTGCCGATCCGCAAGTCCCACCTCAATCCCTCGATCATCAAAATCTACGATGAATACCTGGGTAAGCCGAACAGCGAGAAAGCACACAAGTTGCTGCATACGCACTACTACGCAAAGTAAAAAAGGCGGTCACAGCCGATTCGACGCCTGAAAGGCATCTGGATCGTCTTGCCGCAGAGGCTTGACACGACCTCCCCCAGTACACGAACACACGTGTCCGGGGGAGGTTGTTTTTTTCTCTTGAAAATTTTCTTTCGAAATGACAGTTTCACAGGAGGTCAGGAACGATGTTGCGCATTGAGTGCCCTCGTCATGGGGCGTTGTTGAATCACAATCATGGAGTGGAGACGGCAGATGGCTTGACGATCACGTTGCGGGGCAAGTGCACCCAGCCCGGCGAGGTGCTGGTCAATGGAATTGCCGCAAAGAGGCAAGGCGAGGATTTCACCTGCGAGGTGACCTTGACTGAGAAGGTCAATGTGATTCGAGCGGAGATTGATGGCAAATACGGCGAATCCTGCCAACAGATCAAGGTGCTGTGGGACAAGGCGTCGTTCAAGCGCTACAATTTCTTCATTGACGACCATTCGTTTTTCCTGACTGACATAGCGAAGGATCGTCCCTCTTCCTTGTTCGACCATTTTTATCTGAAGGGATTGCAGGACATCAATCGTCGCTACGGTACCAAGTTTACATTGAATTGCTTTTACCGGAACGACCATCACGGCTTCGAGATGAAGGATTTTCCGGATTCGTACAAGGGCGAATGGATTGACAACAGCGATTGGCTGCGCCTATCCTTTCATGCGTACAGCGAATTCCCCGATCGCCCGTATACGTCGTCGGATCCGACCAAGCTGTTGAGCGACTATGATTTGCTGAAGAGCGAGATTACGCGTTTCGCCGGTGCGGAGACGTTCATCGAGCCAGTGGTCGTGCATTGGGCGGTCACGAGTCGCGAAGGCGTCAAGGCATTGGTTGACAAGGGGTACGCGAGCGTGTTCACGGGCGGTTTCCGAGGCGACTTCGCGTTGTGGCAAGCGGAGATCGATGCCGGACGCGATCCGCTGATGTCCCTGAAGGATTACGATTGGACAGCTCCGACCGACATCGGTTATTACCTCACGCTGGAAGAGGCGCTGTACCTGTATACTAGGAAGGTCTGGATGGATTTCAGTACAGGCGCTTTGTTCTATGGTACGAGCCGGTGCCTGTGCAATGCGAATACGCAGGAGCAGATTCGCGTGAACCTGGCAAAGACGTTTGCGCTTGCCGAACCGTTCGGTTTCGAGACGTACAAGCTGGCGTCGCATGAGCAGTATTCGTTCAAGTACTACAAGAACTATGTTCCAGACCATTTGGAGCGCATGGATTTGGCTTGCAGGATTTGCACCGAGAACGGAGCGAAACCTGTGTTCTTCGCCGAAGGGTTGCTTGGCAACAAGGCTTGGGATATGTAACAAGAAACTAGAAAGCTTGGAAAAAAATCAGGAGGTGTAAGCGATGTCTAACCGTCTTGCATTGTGTGGTGGCAAACCCGTGATTGAGGCTTTGGACAAGGAATTGACCCGTTGGCCGATCATAACCGAGGAGGATGTCGCAGCCGTCAGCGACGTTGTCCGTTGCGACGGCAAAGCTAGCGCGACGGATATCACCCGTGCCTTCGAGTCGGAATGGGCTTCGTACAATGGAGTTCGCTTTGCGCTGGGGGTCTGCAACGGTACGGCAGGGTTGGCGGAGGCGCTGTGGGCGTTGGGGGTTGGCGCCGGGGACGAGGTGATTTCTCCAAGTTTGACCTATTGGGCGACCTGCGCTCCCGCGTTGCAGCTGGGAGCCAGCATTCGGTTTGCGGACATCGATCCGGTCAGCTTGTGCCTGGACGTGGCGGACGTGGAGAGGAAGCTAAGTCCCAAGACCAAGGTAATCTGCGCTGTGAACTACGCCGGCTATCCGGCAGATTGGGATGGCTTGCGGGCGCTTGCGTCTTCCCGTGGGATCGGGCTGCTGGAGGACAATTCCCATGGTCACGGCTCGATGTATGGTTCCCGGATGTGCGGCTCGTTGGGCGACATTGCCGTTGCGAGCATGATGTCGTCCAAGGGATTTGCGATTGGCGAGGCTGGAATGGTTACGACGGATCGGGAGGATTTGTACCAGCGCTGCATTGCGTACGGGCATTATGAGCGGACCTTTGCCAGCAAATACTCGGATGCCTTGGAAGGCGAGCGCCTTCCCGAGTTGGTTCCCTTTTCTGGCATACCGATTGGCGGTTGCAAGCATCGGATGAACCAGATGTGCTCTGCGTTGGGGCGCGTTCAACTGAAGCATTACCCCGAGCGCTTGCAGGAAGTCGATCGTGCAATGAATGCGTTGTGCGACATATTGGACAGTGTCCCGTGCATCCGTAGCCATCGTCCTCCTGCGGGATCGGGATTGACGAAGGGAGCGTGGTACTTCCCGCTGGCTCGGTACGACTCGTCAAAGCTGGGCGGCGTGAGCCTCGCCACCTTTAGCGCCGCGCTTCGCGCCGAGGGATTCGGGGCGTATCCGGGAGCCAATGCGCCGCTTCACAGGCATCCCTACTTCAGGGATTTGGATTATTTCAGGCAGGGCACTCCGACGGTTCGGGTCTTCGGCCAAGAATCCCTGGATGATGTCAATTGCGATGCGATGCTGCCTGAGACCGTCAAGACGATTGGAACAATATTCAGGATCACGAGATTTACGCGATACGACAAGGCCGTTCTCGAGAAGCACCGTGTCGCATTGGAAAAGGTCGTCAGCCAGGTTGATGCACTGCTTGACTGGCAGAAGAATTCGAATAGCAAATAGGAGGAAGCCGAGATGTTCATCGACATTCACGCCCACTTGGTTGAGGAACCTGTCTGTCCCCGCTTCGGGAAGCCGGCATTTGCGACCCCGGGGTACTTGCTGAAGCGTCACGATGCCTTGGGAATCGAGAAAGCCGTGATCTTGCCGCTGGTCAATGTCGAGACATCGATCTGCTGCCAATCCAACGAAGAGGCGTTGCGGATAGCCAGGAAGCATCCAGGGCGTTTCATTCCGTTCTGCAACATCGATCCTCGAATGAACGGAAATAGCTACAGGACGAATTTGCTGGAGGTTATGCTTCACTATCGCGACAAGGGCTGCAAGGGGATTGGCGAGGTTTGCGCCAACTTGCGTTTCCTCGATCCGAAGGTGCAGAATTTGTTTGGCAGCGCAGAGCGTGCCGGATTGCCTGTTTTGTTCCACATTTCGCCATTCGAGGGGTATTCGTACGGCTTGGTGGACGATGCCGGCCTGCCTGGTCTGGAGGAGTGCCTCCGTCGTTTCCCGACCTTGCCGTTCCTGGGGCATTCCCAGGCGTTCTGGTGCGAGATCGGGACCTATTCAGGTTCTGATCCTCGTTTCGGCTATCCGAAGGGAGCGGTGACTGAAGGGCGGATTGCGAAGTTGATGCGTACCTACGGGAACCTGTACGGCGACTTGTCGGCCGGAAGCGGAAGCAATGCGTTGACGCGCGACCGCGGCTATGCGGTTAAGTTCCTCAATGAATTCCAGGATCGACTGTTGTTCGGGACTGACATTTGCGCACCCGATACCCCGACGCCGCTGGTGGATTTCCTGCTTGAGCTGCGTGCTGACGGCTCGCTGCCCGAAGATGCATTCCAGAAGATTGCCCACTTGAATGCCAGGAAGCTGCTGAAGCTGGACGAAGGCTGAAATCGCGTTCTTTTGCCTGAAAAATCAATAAGGAATCGAAGCCATGTTCATAGACATCCATGCGCATGCGTATCGTTTGCGTCCTCCATTTGTATGCGGTTTTCCCACGGCGGAGGAATTGTTGGCGCTGTACGATGCCAATGACATCGAGATGGGGTTTGTGCTGCCGATCGTCAATCCCGAGATTTACTTTCCCCAGGCGAACGAGGACATCTTGGAGATGGTCGAGCAGCATCCGGGTCGCCTGCGAGCATTCTGCAATGTGGATCCCCGTTGCTTGACGAACTCCTGCGATGCGCCCCTGTGGAAAGTGCTGGGGCACTATCGCGACCGAGGTTGCCTTGGAGTAGGGGAGATCATGCCGACGATGCCGATGCGCCATCCGATGGTCCAGAATCTGCTCAAGTGCGCGGAGCAAGTTGGCTTGCCCGTGACGTGGGACAATTCGGATCAGGAGGATGGGGATTTCGGATTGTACGACGAGGCTGGGCTGCCGCAATTGGAGCATTCGTTGGCTCGCTTCCCGAAGTTGTCGTTTATCGGCCACGGTCCTGTGTTCTGGTACGAGTTGGGCGAATTGGAGACTCCCGGTGGCAAGAAGCCAGGATTTTATCCTGGTGGCGGGCAGACGCATTTCCGTCCGCCGTCCCGTCCGATCGAGCGCGAAGGCGTATTGCCAAAACTGTTCAGGTACTTTGACAACTTGTACGGCGAATTGTCTGATGCCTATTCGATTTTTCGCGTCAACGAGGATTATGGACCGAAGTTTTTGACTGAGTTCCAGGATCGTTTGTTTTTCGGGACTGACACATGCAGTCCTCGGCATTCCTATCTCATTCGCGGCTTGCTTCTGGATTGGCGCGAGAGGGGCTTGATATCGGAGACCGTGTTCCAGAAGATTGCCCGCGAAAATGCGATCCGCTTTTTTGGCTTGTGATCAAGGAGACAAATGAAGAGCATTGACTTGAACGGCTTGTGGGACATCAGCTATTCCCGTGAGGCGATTTTGACGGATTGGTTGCCAGACAGTGAGTCCTACACTGGAAAGCTGAATGTTCCCGAGTATTGGGAAGATAGCCCCGGTTCCTTTGACGGGATGGATTGCCTGCGCAATCCCGAGTACGAAGAGATCGATTTCAGCAAGTACGGGACGGAATCCCCGGACAGTTCTCTGCCGTTCGTGCATGGAACCGTGTACTATCGGCGCAACTTCGACTGGGATGGCGAGAGCACCTGCTTCCTGGAGGTCGGTGGTGCGTTCCTGGAGTGCGCGTGCTTCGTCAACGGACACTATGCCGGATATCATCTGGGGCATTCGACCGGCTTCGAGTTTTCGATCGATCGCGATTTGCTGAAGGTTGGTCGCAACGAGTTGGTGTTGGCCGTAAGCAATTTGCGCGACGACCGCTTGGGTTGCATCATCCGCGGGTTCAAGGGGCGTTCAGGGGGAATCTGCGGTCCTGTTGTGATGCATGGCTATCGCATGAGTAGGATTGTGGATGCCCGTGTTGAATTGAGTACGGATTGCCGCGAGGTGACCTGCTTCGCCGAGGTTGCAGGTACGGGGATGGCGTGCGAATGGGAGTTGATCGACCCGTGCAGCGGCGAGATCAAGCTTGCGGGACGTTGCGACTTGGCTCCCGGCGAGAACTCCTTTGTGTTTTCACGTGGCGACTTGAGGCTGTGGTCGGATCGCGATCCTGCGTTGTACCATCTTCGCTTCACGTATGAAGACGCAGGAGCTTGTGAGTTTTCGCGATTGGTTGGATTTAGGCGGATGGTCGTTGACGGGACGCGCTTGCTGTTGAATGGGGAAGCCGTGTTTTTGCGTGGCGGAACCGAGCATGCGTATTATCCCGAGACGTGCAATGCCCCGAAGGATTGCGAAACCTACGAGAAGATGCTTCGCACGATCAAGTCGTATTCCTTCAATTGGTTGCGTTTTCACACGAGCGTGCCGAACGAGGCGTACATGACTGCTGCGGACAAGGTCGGGATCATGATCCAAGTCGAGCCTCCCTATGGCTTTGGCGAGGAGGAATGGATTGACATACTGAAGGCCTGCAGGCGTCATCCGTCCGTGGTGATCTATTGCGCCGGGAACGAGGAATTGCTTGACGAGCGGCTGCTCGGCTTCCTGCATTATATGCGGCAGTTGCAGCAACACTACGTCCCGGATGGACTGTTTAGCCCCCAGGAGGCGTTGCGCGGAATCGAATATACGTGGTCGAAGACGGATTTGGGAACGCCGTTGTCCTCCGATCCGTTCCGTCACAATCCCGTCCGCTTGGAGAAGCTGCTCGGGTTCAGCGATGTACTGGCCCAGTATGCCTGGAGCAACCTGTCCTACAACACGTCCAGTGGCGACTGGCGTTTGCTGGATAAGCGTCAAGCGGTCTATGACAAGCCGATCCTGTCCCATGAATTGGGGATTTTGAGCACGTATCTTGACTTTTCGTTGCGCGAGCGCTATACGGGGACCAGGATTGGCGACCGATTGTTCGCGTCTGTCGAAACGATGCTCAAGGCGGCTGGAATCTGGGAATTCCGTGATCTCTACTATCGTCATTCCTGCCTGTGGGCTCGCGATTTGCGGAAGCATTGCCTGGAGACGGCTAGGCATGTGAAGCGTTTGGCAGGATACGATGTTCTGGGAATCATCGATTTCCACTGGCATCGGCACTGCTATCCGTGCGGAATGCTCAACGAATTCTACGAATTGAAGGCAGGCGACTGCATTGACGATATTCTGGAGTACAATTCGCCTTCTGTGTTGCTGACGGATTTCGGGAATCGTTTTGTGTATGCTTCTGGCGAGAAGAAAAGCGTGTGCGTGACCTTGTCGAACTACGGTGGTTCGATTGGCGCCGGCAGTTGCCTTGCCTGGCGTTTTGGCGAGTCTAGCGGAATGCGCAAGATCGATGAGCCAATCGCCAACGGATGCCTGATTGACCTGCACTCCTTTGAATTGCCGATGCCTACGGTGACATCGCCTGCGAAGGTACGTTTCGACGTGGAATTGCTTGATGCTGAAGGCGAGGTTCGTTGTCGCAGCCACTGGGATCTGTGGGTTTTCCCGCGAGTTGAGCTGTCGCTGCCTGAGGGATTTGATGATGTCGTTGACGCTACGTTGCTTGAACGTGTCGCCAATGGCGAGCGTCTGTTGGTATCGGGGAATGGTCTGCGTCGCCTGTCGATGTCGTTCCAGAGTTCGACTGCCGGTCGCATGACGGGGAATTTGGCGACGGTGATTTCGGATCATCCGATGCTTGGCGATTTTCCCCACGAGGGGTATTGCTCGTGGCAGTTCAAGGATATGTTGAATGGCGGGAGCGCCGTTGATGTTGGCGGCTTCTATCCCAAGGGCGAGCTTCCCGTTCTCGATGTGGCGAGTTCGTACAAGAAACCGATCCGACAATCGCCTTTGTTCGAGGTTGCGATTGGCAAGGGCGTGATTGTCTTCTGCGGGTTGAAGTTGCTGTCCGAGGATCCTGCCGGCTGTTGGCTGATGAAATGCCTGCGGTCGTATCTGGCTTCCGAGACCTGCGGGAAATCAGCTCCACGTGTGGAGGCGAGCGCATTGCTGGCGCCGGTTTCAGATGGAAACGCAGGTTCGTCTTCGACGGATATGGGGTTTGATGCGCGAGCGCAAAAGAAGAAAGTGATTCCGAAGTGATTTTCGGAATGGAGTTTGTCAAGGAATAGGAGTTTTTGGATGCGAGTCGACGAATTCATTGATTTGATGCGTTCTTCCGGTTGTCGTTACAGCTATGTTGGGGACGATTTCGGGGGTGTATTCGTCGCATTGGATGTCGAAGGACGCTTGTTTTCCTGCATGGATGGCAAGGTTCTGAGCCGAGTGAATCCCGATGCTTTTACGAAAATCAGCACAGGTGGCGTGTACTACAATCCTGGTGGCGATGGGCTTTGGCCCGCTCCGGAAGGCTCGCGGCTGGGCTATGAGTATTCGACTGGCAACTGGCGCGTCCCGCCTGGGATTACAGGTGCGCGCTGGGTGGAGACGGCACCTGGGGTGGTCAATGCCGAAATCGATCTGATCAACAACGAGGGGATTGGCTTGCCGTGCCGATTCGGGCGCAAGATCGAGGTTGTTCGTAGCGGTACTCGCGAGATGACGGTCAATGTCGTGGAGTCGATAGAGTACTTGGGGCAGAGGAGTTACGGACGGGACGAGGTCTTGCTTGTGCCCTGGTCGCTTTGCCAATTCGACTGCGGTGCGGGGAGTCGCCTGATCTTTTCCGATGGTGGCGAAGGGAGTTTTTGGGATATGTATGCACCATCGACGAAACAACGTCGGATAGAGTCCGGCAAGTGCATTGTTGACTTGTGCACCGCTGAGCGATTCCAGCTCGGGATGTCCTCTGCGATTTCGTGTTTGCGGTTTGAGGATGCTGGTCGCGGCTTGGTCGTTGAACGTCGCGGCTGCGGATTGCCTTCCGGGCTTGATTGGATTGACATATGCGACCGTTCTCCTGCCGAGGAGCCTGATGGTCGTCCAGTTGTCCTGAGCGCGTATTGCGATCCTTCGGGATTTATGGAGGTCGAATCCGCTGGTGGTTGCTCGAAGCGATTGGAGCCTGGATTCAAGAACGAGCTTCGGACGGAAACCTGGTTCCGGCTCGATTAACGAGTTTCTAATTTAAAATGGTAAACCCCCAGCCTTGCTGGGGGACTCCAGAAGTCTGACTTTTGCGCCAATGTCCTGCGCGGGCATTGCGTGTCAAGTTGAACAATGCAGGTATGGCGCCATATTGTGGTCGGCCCGCTCAAAGGCAATCACAAGGAGGCAAACCCTGCCTGCATCGCAAGGAAATCTAGCACATGCAAAATGGGAATGCAAATATCATGTTGTGTTCATACCGAAATGCCGTCGCCGGAGCCTGTTCGGATTGCCGGGAAGGGATCTGGGCAGTGTGTTCCATGAACTGGCGCGCCAGAAGGAGTGCCGCATCGAGGAAGGGCATCTGCTGCCCGACCATGTCCACATGCCGGTATCCATTCCGCCCAAGCACAAGGTAAGCGCTGTCGTCGGCTTCATCAAGGGAAAGAGCGCAATCTGGATTGCCCGGCATTGCGACGGCCGCAGCCGGAATTTCACCGACCAGTCGTTCCGGGCGAGAGGTTACTGCGTCAGCACTGTGGGGCGTGGCGGGAAGCTGATTCGAGAGTACATAAGAAACCAGGAGGAGCAGGACCGGCGTGAAGACGGTCAAATGAATCTGCCGTTCGATCGGGCGGCTGCCGTTGCCGCCTTTAGGCGGCGTCACCTTTAGGTGACTGTACATCAACCGCTTTGAGCGGGCATATCAAGCCACCGGCTCTGCCGGTGGTAGCTGACTCCCATCGAATATGTTGGATCATATGTATTTGTATCAATTAATGCAGAACCAGTAACACAGAACACACTTGCCGAAGCATCATAAAATGAAGTAGTCCCCATAGACGCTTCTGATGAAGAATAGAACCCCTGAATTGAGAATGAGACATCATAACCAACGACTCCACTTGTAGAAGCATTAATATATATGCCTCCTGAAGAAGTATTATATCCTATTGCTCCAGATACAGTTGGACCACCTATACATGCAAATGAAAAAGAATATGATATTCCAAATGTAAATGTACCTGCATAGTCAACAGCATAAACTACTTCATTGTTACAATACGCCAGATTATTCCAGCCGTCCGGGACCCCAATCGGGTCTGCGGTAAGCCACTTGCCGTTCTGGGGCTGGTAGTTCCGGAAGAGGAACACGTAGCCAAGGCCCTCCACCATAAGTATCTTGTAGATAATAGGTTTTGTAAATCCAATAAACGTAGTCCTTATATATCAATACAATGGGAAAAGAATAAAAATCACTATTAATCTTTTTTAATACTATAATATTATCTATGTTAGTTAAAAAATGTATCGAATTAAGAGATGAATCAATTTGAATTCTTTCAATGGTTAACTTTGAATATTCAGAATCTAATTTATAATAATCTGAAATATCTATAGAAGAAATTGGAATCTTAAATATAATATCTATAACTTTTCTATTTCCCTCCCTATTATTATTTATATTTAGATAAAAGGTTTCGATTTCTTTTATATTCTTAGAATTAAAATGTAATTCTTTATTAACTATAACTTGTGATATACTCTTGTCTGTTCTTTTGCGATAAATGACGCACGAAAAGACTATGGCAGAAATAATGAATGTTGCGGATATAATTAGTAGATACTTCATATTTTACTCCTTTAAAATAAAATCTCGTGAGAAAAACTGCTGTGAATATTCATCAAAATCACATGCATAACCTGTTTGTTGTAAATATAACCTGAATCCGTGAAGTTAAAAATGCATCGTCGCTTTTGCGGATTCAGAAGCCCTGATTTTGAAAAAAACGACGATTTTTTCAACCGGCCGCATTGGCGGCCAGCTACTGTTGCTTCGAATTTGCTCCTATGGACTCATTTTTGCCTCTTTCCGGTGTTTTTTGCTCGAAGAACAATGGCATGGACGCAAGCATCCCTTTCGTGCCGCTTGCGGCACTACCGGCTGGAATGGCTGTTGGCGTCCCCAGTTCAACATCGGGCATAAATCTCCTTCATTACAAGGAAGTTATGGCAATTCTTGCCGAACTTCTGGAAGAGCCGGTTGGCTTGCCTGACGATCTTGCAGCCGACCTTGATGTAGTCAAGCAGCACCGTGCGGAGGCGATAGCGCACCTTGACCGGTTTTTCCTCTTTTTCTTCTTCATCCTCGGACCGGCTGGTCGCCCAGATTTGCCCTGCTGCGGAGCGAGACGGGTTCAGGTAGGAGCACCTGGGGTGCTCGTACTCAGGCGTTGTTGCCGCTAAAGCGGCTGAACATGACAAAGCCCCAGTCGGTCCAGTCGCCCAGATTTGCCCTGCTGCAGAACGATACGGGTTCTGGTACGGGCATCCGGGATGCCCGTATTCAAGGGATGTCGCCGCTAAAGCGGCTAAACATGACAAGGTTCCAGCCGGGCAGGCAAAATTGCGCTGGTTTGGAACATGACGGTTTTAGGCATGGGCACCCTGGGTGTTCGGATGGCACCCCGGGTGGTCGGATGGCACCCCGGGTGGTCGGATGGCACCCCGGGTGGTCGGGGGCACCTTGGGTGGTCGGTGGGCACCCCGGGTGGTCGGTGGGCACCTTGGGTGGTCGGTGGGCACCTTGGGTGGTCGGTGGGCACCTTGGGTGGTCGGTGGGCACCTTGGGTGGTCTGGACCGTAAGGAGCGTAAGGGCTAGGAACATGAAGATATTGGCATAAGTGTGTGGAGCGGGTGATTTTTAATTTTCGTCTATTGTAAATGCTGATTTTTCGAGGTACATTACTCATTTAGGTTTTTGTTGTTTTCGGCAAGTTGCGAATGGTTAATTTCAAGACAAGGAGCGTATTGATGCAAGCTGATATTGGTTTGATTGGTTTGGCAGTGATGGGCGAGAACCTGATCCTGAACATGGAGAGCAAAGGGTTCACGGTTGCGTGCTTCAATCGCACGGTCAGCAAGGTTGACGACTTTGTGAACGGTCGCGGCGCGGGGAAGAAAATCATCGGCGCACATAGCATCAAGGAGTTGATGGCCAGCTTGAAGCGTCCCCGCAAAGTCATGCTGATGGTCAAGGCTGGGCAGCCTGTTGACGATTTCATCGAAATGCTGATTCCCGAGATGGAAGAAGGCGACATCATCATCGATGGCGGCAACAGCCATTTCCCGGATACGACTCGTCGGACGAAGTATGTGGAAAGCAAAGGCTTGCTGTACATTGGAACGGGTGTTTCCGGCGGTGAGGAGGGCGCTTTGATCGGCCCGAGCATGATGCCTGGCGGCAGCCCTGCGGCCTGGCCGCATGTGAAGGATATCTTCCAGACGATTTGTGCGCACACGGATGCCGGTGAACCCTGCTGCGACTGGGTCGGCGAAAACGGAGCGGGACATTTCGTCAAGATGGTTCATAATGGAATCGAGTACGGCGACATGCAGATCATCTGCGAGGCGTACCATATGATGAAATCCATTGGCATGAGCAACGAGGAGATGCACAAGGTTTTCGCGGAATGGAATGAGGCAGAATTGAATTCGTACTTGATTGAGATTACCCGCGATATTCTGGCGTACAAGGACGAAGATGGGGCGTCGGTTGTCGATTTGATTTTGGACACTGCGGGTCAGAAGGGCACCGGGAAGTGGACGGCGATTGCGGCGTTGGATACGGGCATGCCATTGACGTTGATTGGCGAGGCTGTGTTTGCGCGTTGCCTGTCGGCGATCAAGGAAGAGCGTGTTGCGGCGAGCCGTGTTTTGCGCGGTGTTACGGTTCCGTTTGCCGGTGACAAGAAACAGTTGGTTGCGGACTTGCGTCGAGCCTTGTATGCTTCGAAGATTGTTTCGTATGCTCAGGGCTACCAACTGATGATGGCTGCTGCGGAGGAGTATGGCTGGCATCTTAACTATGGCGGGATTGCCTTGATATGGCGTGGCGGATGCATTATCCGCTCCAGTTTCCTGGGCAAGATCAAGGAGGCATTTGACCGCAATCCCACACTGAGCAACCTGTTGCTGGATCCGTTCTTCCAGGAAGTCATGGACGGTGCTCAGGAATCGTGGCGTCGCGTTGCGGTTGCCGCAATCCAAACCGGGATACCGATGCCGTGCATGACCTCGGCACTGAGTTATTTTGACGGATACCGCACGGCGCGTTTGCCCCAGAACCTGCTGCAGGCGCAGCGCGACTACTTTGGAGCGCATACATACGAACGCGTGGACAAGCCGAGAGGCGAGTTCTTCCATACGAACTGGACTGGCAAGGGCGGGACGACAACAGCCAATACATACATTGCCTGATTCGTTATGAAATGAGCTGGGGATCTCGTTTGCCGACCGGCGGACGAGATCCGTAATCACCCCCAAACCAAGTCCATTTCAAAGCATGTCGCCGGGTGCATTTTCACGGCGATGTGCGCTTTTCATACTATGAAGCTTCTTACAACTTCCCTTATCTGCCTGTATCTGTTGTCATCGGCCTTTTGTCACGCAGCCGATCCTGTTTCGTTGACGGATTTTTCCAAGGGGGCTGGCGGTTGGTATAACCGGATCTGGTCTGCCGATGGGAAGACGTTCGAGAAAAAAGAGCTTTCTGTCGTCAAAGCCGATTCCGGCGAGGTCAAGGGGCTTGGGTTGCCGATTGTATTTCTTGGTGATTTGGAAGCTGTTTGCGAGTTGTCGGGATCCTTGTCTTCATGGCGTGCCGCCTCCCATTTGGAGCTTCGCCTCGTCGTTCCTGAAGATTTGCCGGATACTGCGATGATGTCATTGTTTGCAAAGGACAACGATCATCTATGGCGTCAGGTTCGTGGTCGCATTGTCGATCTGCCTTTGGATGGCGGAGTTCGCGTATTTCGCGTCCCCTTGCGTGGGTCGGATGCCGTCGAGATGTGGACTTGCCACGGTCATCGCCGCCCCTGGAATCCTTTGACTGCTCGGAATTTGCTTGAGTACGGCTTGCGGGTCGAGCTTGACACAGGGGTTTCCGCAGAATATTCCGGGCAGTTGCTGCTTGCCAGTGCGAAGTTGCTGAATGAAGGCGATAGCACTGGCGATTTGCAGGTCCGTGAATTTTCGTACGCTCCCTTGTCGCCTCATGTTGGTCAGCGCCTTGAAGTTGGTTTCCGCTTGAATGCATGGCCTGCCGATCCGTACGACATGAAGACGACGAGCATCACTTGCGTTGTGACGTTGCCGGATGGCAAGACCACCGAGGAGGTCAGGGGATACTACTACGAGGATTTCCTGTACGACCGCGCCGAGTTTGACAAGACACGTTGCCTGGAGCCTAATGGCGAGCCTTCCTATAAGATCAGGTATTGCCCACGAGTGGCGGGTCGCCATTCCGCCGTCATTTCGATTGCCATTGACGGGAAGTCGCTGACCTTGCCCGCCTTGCAGTTCGATGTGCAGGAGGCGCTGCCCGGATATCATGGATTTATACGGGTCGATGACAAGCACGACCAGTTTTTCAAGTATGACGACGGGACGCAGTATTGGGGCTTGGGCATGAATGTGCGTAGTCCTTTTGACAACCGCTACTTCGAGGTCGCCCCGTATTCCCAATGGCTTGACCAGGGGCTGTCCGCATACGATCGCTTGTTTGCGAAGTATCGTGAGCTTGGCATCAATACGGTCGAGGTCTGGATGAGCTCGTGGTGGCTTGCGCTGGAATGGATCAATGACGCTCCGGGGTTCCATGGAGTAGGGCATTTCAACCAATACCGTGCCTGGATGCTAGACCATATCCTGAACCTTGCCGAGGCAAATGGAATCAATCTGATCCTCGTCATCAACAACCACGGAAAGTTCGGCTTGACCTTCGATACGGAATGGAAGCGAAATCCATACAACAAGGAGCTGGGTGGTTTCCTGGAAAAGTGCGAGGATTATTTCGCTGACGCAAAGGCGAAAGAAGCGTTCAAGAAGCTGGCCGACTACATGGTCGCCCGTTGGGGAGCAAGCCCGAACCTGCTGTCCTGGAAGCTGTTCACGGAAGTCGACTTGACCGGTCCGGACCTGTCGCACTATACCCGCGATCCCAATATCGCCGCCTGGCACGCCGAAATGGGCAAGTACCTGAAATCGATCGATATCTACAAGCACCCTGTTACCACGCACTGGATGCTTAGCTACCATCGAATCGATGAAGCGATCTCAAGCGTCCCCGAATTGGATTTCCTCTCCACGGACGCCTACTACCAAAGCAATGGAACGACGCAATTGGTCAACCTGCTGCGTGGAAGCAGTACCTTCGGAAAGGGCAAGAAGAAACCGCTGGTGATCACGGAATTCGGTGGTTCGTCGTATGCCGACAACATGGGCGCCCTGATGAAGCAGGTTGAAGTCGGGCTCTGGACTGGATTCTTTACCGAAATGGGCATCCTGCCGATGTACTGGTGGTTTGCGCTGGTCGAGGACAAGCAAGTCGAGCTGTACGGGAATTACGTGGCGATGAGTCGCTACGGGTCAAACGAGGACCGGCGTGGAATGGCTGCTACGTTCTATGATCTCAAGGACACCAACCTGCAGCTGAATGAATTGCGGTCGAAAAACAGGTTGTTGTACTGGATCATGGACAAGGAATTCTTCTTCTCCGTTCAGGAAAACCTAACCTTGAAAGAGCAAAAGGGCGTGAAAGTGTCCGTCGCCGCGCCCGAACCCGGCAAGTACCGGATTGAATTCTGGTCGCCGAAGAACGGTGATGTGCTTGGAACGCAGGACGTTCAGGTTGGCGATGAGATGAAGATGCTTGAGTTCGAATTGCCTGAATTCACCCGTAGCATTGCCGTAAAAGTCATTGCTGTGCCTTGAGTCTCGCAAAGTTCTGGACTGTATGGGACTGGGACTGGGACCTATGAGACCTATGGGACAAATGGGACTTATGTGACTGGAGGTTCTGGGACTTGGGACGTTGATGTTGGGTTTTTGTGGTCCTGGGGGCTCTGGAGTTGTTTGTGGTCGATTTTAGGCACAAAAAAAGCACTGGTTTTGATATGAACCAGTGCTGGACGAGTCTTGGTATCCGGGGCGGGATTTGAACCCGCACGGGTGTTATCCCACTAGGCCCTCAACCTAGCGCGTCTGCCAATTCCGCCACCCGGACGTAGTTAGGATTACAAAGTTGCTTTTCGAATTGGTTCCAACCATTGGGTTGGTATCCGGGGCGGGATTTGAACCCGCACGGGTTTTACCCCACTAGGCCCTCAACCTAGCGCGTCTGCCAATTCCGCCACCCGGACGAAAAGCATTTTAGAGTGAAAAGTCATCAGGACTTGCCAAGCAAATCAATGGCAACCCCGTCAAGATTCGAACTTGAACTAACTGGACCAAAACCAGTTGTGCTACCATTACACCACGGGGTTGCGTGAAAAACAGCTTTACTATAGTGCGCAAAAGCGATTTTTCCACAGAAGCGGATGAATTTTTTGAATGAATTACCAGATGGAGCCGAGTTTTTGCGCTTCGAGTGAATCTTGTACTTCTGCCGGGAGTTCGTTGAAGAAGTCAAAGCCTGTCCTTTCCTCGATTTCATCGATGGAAGCGAGGAAGTGATCGAGTGGCTTGTTCTTGTCTGCGTTGTGCTCGAAGATGAAGGCGAGGGCGCGGAGCTGATTGTCGACCTGATCGACGATGATCTTGTAGAATGCATCAGGGATCGGGATGCCCGAGGGCATTGTGCGTACGATTTTCTTCGGGTAGATCGGTCCTGTGATGATCCAGATTTCCTTGCAGCGCGGCGCGTAGGCATACAATTCCTTTGATTCCAATGTTTTCCAGAGACCGGCGTTGAGGTCGTGGCGTTGCGGAACGATGTTCGACATCAGGAAGGTCTGCTGCTGCGCCTTTTCTCCGTAGCAAATGGCGATTGCGTTGTTCGGCGCCATATGGCCTCGGTCAAATCCCGAACCGGTATAGTGATCCGAGGAGACTTTGGCGATCGTGCGGTCGTCAACCATGAATTGGCCCGGTCTTTCCGAGGCCTTGGCGTTTTTTGGCGGCGAGAAGAGCCGGTATGCGCACCAGACCGGGGCTTTTCGTTCCTCGCTGTAGCCGACCCAGTAGGCGTCGTTTTGAAGCGTCCTGACGGCTAGGTTCTGTTCTGTTGTCGGGATTCCTCCGAAGAGCGGCTGTTCTCCGGGCATCACGTCGCAAGGGACGAGGTTTTTCCCGTAGTATAGCGTCCAGATATCGGATGCCAGTTCGATCAGCGAGATGTTCTTTCTGTTTTCCGCGTAGATGGAGACAAGTCGGTTGACTTCCTGCTTTCGTGCTTGTGGTTGGAAAGCATACCAGGTTATCCCGACGAGCAGTATCACCACGTTGATTGCGATGATTCCGTATTTCTTGAGTTTTCGAATGGATGGAATCTTGTTTTTTCGTCTTGGTTTTCGAGCCATATCTTGAGATTGCGTGAGATGAGTTTACTTGAATGCTTTAGGAGGCGATGTGATGAAATCGATCGTCTGTCCCTTGACGCCGAAGTACCCGCCCCAGCCGATTTGGATCGAGGTGATGTCCTTGGCCTCGATTTTGTTGATATTGTGTCCGTGCGCCCCGAATTGAGAGAAGGGGATGAAGACCTGGACCTTCTTGCTTGGCACAGCGAAGGTATATTGGGTCGTCGCCAGGAATGGTGTTTTCTCCTTGTTTCTGACAAAGCAGAAGACGTTCGGCGCATGTGGCTGTCCATCTGGGATCGACAGTTCGAAGAAGATTCCCTGCTGATCGGCCTTGAAGGGGGATTCGTCGTAGTTGAATGAGACGAATTGGAAGGTATCGACATTGGTCGTCTTGACGGTGGCTGATGCCTTGACCGTGCCGTCAGCCTGGGGTTCGATCGTGGATTCCAGGTCGTTCTGCCTGGCGGAATTGGTGATGGAATCGGGCTTCTTGTCGATTTCGACGACTTGCGGCAGCGTGACGATTTCACTCGGGTAACGCCTGATTGGGTTCAGTGGCTCGGTCGTCGTGATGATTTTTGCGGCGTACGGGTTGATTTGCAGCTTGAAGGCATTGTCTTGGATGCTTGCCAAGGCTGTAGTTCCGTCCTCTGGGTTCCAGATGGTTGCGGTTGCATTGGTTGCAAGTACGATTGAGCCATCCCATGCCTTGTCGTTGTCATTGATGATCAGGAACACGTCGCCGTCTTCCGTTCTTCGGTGCGCGGTTCTGAGCGGTGTGTTTTTGATGCCTTCCTTGTCTGCGACAGGCGGCTGGAGGGTTTTGTCCAGGATTTGCGGAAGGAGGTATGCGTTAGGCAGGCTGAGGAATGCCGCCAATCCTTTTTTGCTTGAGATATTGGTGCTGGCGGTTGTGTTTGGGTTTGCGTCGCCGAACATTTCCATTGCGAGCTTCTTGATTGAAGGCGACGGGAATTGAGTAGTGCTGTTTTGGGGGATGTCTCCGATTGCGACGACGATTCCACCATTTTGCCAGAATTGGTGGAGGTTGTCCATCGCCTTTTGCGGGAGGATTGTCTCGGCCGGAAGGACAATGGCGTTCCAGACGAGGTTCCTGTAGGTGATGGTATCGTTCTTGATGGTTGCGTTTTCCAGGGTATCTGCGTCAATGTAGATAAAGGAACGATTTGCATTGAAGAGATTGCTTCCAGCGGCTCTGAAAGCGTTTGCGACCTGCCTGTTTTGGCGTCCTCCAGCTCCGTGCTTGAGTGGTTGGAGCGTGCTTTGCAGCGTTGCGGCCGGGTAGAGGACTGCGATGTCCGCCGCGGAGTGTCCTTCTGCCATAATCGTGTTGACCCGGCCGATTTGCTCGTTGATCCGGATATGCTGTTCCTTGGGGAGGTGGCTGATATTGTAGTAGCTGGTGAAGGTGTTGACGCCGCCCCATGCCAGACGATTGAGCGAGCCGATCACCTCCGTTTCCGAAACCATGTATCTTGGCCTGGTATCTCCCTGTGGCCTGTAGCTTTGCACATGAGATGAAATTTCGCACATCACGTACTTGTTTCCATTGAGCTCCGCCGCGCTTGAGGCGAAGAGCGCCGTTTGCCATGGGACGTGAGGGGGGAGGCTGTTGAGGCAGTCGATGCTTGGTGCGGAGAGTCCCCTGAGCACCTTGAAAAAATCGCCGTAGTAGGGGACGTGCGCTTCAATGCCTTCTTCGGCAAGCAAGTGCCCGCCAGAGAGAATACCATGCTTCGTGCACCAATCGGTGATTTGACCGCAGAAGTTCTTGGCGACCAGGTCGCCGACAAGGCTCCAGAAGTCAAATCGCTTTTGTGCGTTTGAATTGTCCTGGGTCTGGAAGAAAAGGGCTGGCAAGTCGCCGAAGAGATCCCGCTTGGTCTTGTCTTGGTAGTGTTTCGGCAGTTCGGGCGCCCAGGGAATGACGAGGTAGGGCATCGGTCTTGACCAGACCGACATCAGCGACGGCTCGTCAGTGAACGTGCTTGTAAACCACTTGAGCTTGTCTCCAAGCTTCTCTGCGTACGCATCATGGGTGACCTGGATGAATTTCGCGGTCGGCTCCGGCATCAGCAGGTTGATGTAGTGCTCCTTTCGCGCCAGGCTGATGGCGGCATGGGTCGATTCGTAAATGTAATCTTCGGAGAACGCGACGATTTTCCAGTTCGTGCCCTTTGTTTCAGGCGCCTTCCACTTGATGGTTTCCATGTTCCGCGGGAGTGGTATCTTGACGGCTTCTTCAGGTACGATCATGGAATTGACCATTGGAAACGCAAGGATCAGATGGAGGTTTCCAGGCGGCAATTTCAGTTCGACTTCTTCGCCAGGCTGCGCATCTTCGTAGGCGGCGAGCATTCCGCGCGCTTCCCATTCGGGGTTGTTCTTGAGCACCAAGTCGCGTGCTGTTCCTGATGGGTACCCGCATTCGTCGTAAAGCCAAAGTGTCATGCCCGTCTTGCGCGCCTGTTCGACGCGATAGAGGAATGGCGGCCATTGGTTGGGATCGTCCACGTAGCCGTTGAAGGAGACATTGGTTGCATAGCCGCCGTATCCCCATTCGATATGGTTGGTGATTTCGTTGTCGATCTGCTTGGTATCCGGGCTTGTTCTGTGCCTGATTGGCAGCAATCTGGCGGAGGCAGGCGGGTTGGCGAAGCGCTGGAGCCTGGTGCCTCCCTCTTCGGGCGCCTTGATCGTGACATCGGCGACAGCCAGCGATGACAAGGCGAGCAAGGCAAGAATGTTTGTTACGTTGTTCATGGCGCCTCCACGATGGTTATTGGTAGTGCTTGATGATTGCGAGTCTGGCATTGAAGGTTTCATCCTTCATGTTGTCGAAGGTCAGGATTGCGGGATTCGGTCCCGGCTTCAGCTTCGGGAAGGCAGTGGTGAGCTTGCCCTGGGCGATTGGCTTTCTGGCAATGTCCAGCACGATCCAGTTGAGTTCGTCCTCGCAGACGAGGGTGTGCCCGCTTTCGAGTTTGACAGGGAAGGCGATGCTCGTCCCGTTGATGGTGAGGGTCGGGGTATCCAGGGTGCTGGTGTCGCTGAGGATCTTGACCGGCGAGATTGCACAGGAGACCAGGGTGCCTTCGGTTGTTGCGCTGTCGATCGTCCTTCCTGCCGGCAATCCATTGTAGTAGTAGAGGATGTATTCGACCTGCTTGAGGTCGAGTTTTGCGCCTGCGAGATTGAATTCGACGTATTTCCATCCATTGAAGGATACGCTTGCCGTCATGTCGTGCCAGATTCCCTTGACGTCTCTGAGCTGCACCTTGAATACCGAGCCGGAAGCGTCGCCATGGAGCCAGAACGCGAGGGTCTTTCCGTTGGAGATATCGATCGGCTTGTCGAATCGCCTGCCGATTGCGGCCCATCCCGCCGTATCCGACCTTGCGGATCTTGCGTTGAACTGGAGGGATCCATTGGGTGCATATTGTGATTTCATCAGCGCCGTGTCGAATGTGACTCCAGGCTTGGCTGTACCCTGGTTTTCGGAGTCGAAGGCGAATTTTGGATAGTCGTTTCTCTCTGAAGCCTTGTAGTGTTCGAGGTTGTCGCAGCTGTCGAGTACGAGCGCCGAGGCGTCGGCGTAGGCTTGCGTATTGGCTCCTGCGCTTGCGACATAGAGTTCGATTTCGAGTTTCGGGTTGTCGTTTGGTGATTTGCCCTGTTCGTTTCTTCTGAAGACGTTCAGCTTGTTTGAGAGTCCGTCTTGCGCATGGATCGTTCTTGGGAGTTCGTATTCGTCCTTGAGGTATTTCCAGTCAACCTTGTCGGATCGGGTTCCAAATGGATTGCCGAGGTTCATGGAGACGACTTCAACTCTTGGCGTGAGGGCTTGTTGTACGCTGCTTGCCTGGAGCGTGATCGAGTTGTCTCCTTCGTTCATGGTTGGCCAGCCATTTGGGCAGACTGGCTTGAATCGCGTGATCAGTTCGCCACGTTCGTCATAATGGGCGCAATCGTCTTCGCCTTCCAGTTCCAGGTAGTCTCCCGATTGCATGACGACCGGGATGCCGATGGATTTTCCATTGACCGAAAGGGCTAGGTTTTCAAGGTTGTTCTTGGTTTGCGGGATGGAGATGATCGGGGAAACGATGATATCGACGCCGCCCTTGGCGGGAATCTCGTTGATGATCAGCTTGACTGACGAAAGCGCGTTGGGGAAGATCGCGTTGCGGCAGATTGCGTGGCTGGCCGCATTGGTGGAGTAGGGCCATTCGTAGTCGGCCATCCTGTCGGAATCACGTTCCCTCAACAGGAGTTCCACGTATTTCCAACCCTTGAAATCCAGGTCGACGTAGTGGTCGGAAATCGCTCCGTGATAGACACTTGGGGTGCAAACCTGCAGGTTGAGGAGTGCGCCGGAGCCATCGCCCTTGACCCAGAAGCCGAAACCACGCCCGTTTTGCATTGAATGGTAGGGGTGGGGATAGTTTTTTCCGACGATTGTCCAGGCGCCCCTGGAAGAATCGGATTGGTTGACGGCCTGGATCCTCAGGTTTTTCGGCGCCAGCTTCGTGTCGTCCGTGACGACTGAGAGCGTTTGCTGGATTTGTCCGCTTTTGGAGCGTTTTTCGTCCATTTGGTCGATTTCCGCGAAGTCGATCAGTACGGGTTGGACTTTTTGATTAAGTTGATGGATCGTGTAGAGCGCCTCGATTCTTCCCCTGTAGGGTTGCGCCTTGTGCGGGTTGTTTGCGCTCCAGGAATTTGAGCTTGGCGTTGCTGTATGCCAATTGTATGCGACCGGGGTCAGCTTCCACTGGCCGTTGTCGTCCATTCTGAGCCTGAAGTCTGCTTTTTTTCCTTGCAGCGGGAGGAGGTCTTCCGTTGTGAAGTAGTTTGCCATCCTGAAGCGTTCGTACCAGCCTAGGATCGTCATCATTTCCTGGATTCTTGCGTTCCAGGGATTTCTTGAGACGTTGACGGATTGGATGGACATTGGTCCGTCAATCGAGAGGTTTTTCGCTCCGAAGTATTCCATTTCATCGGGGAAGTGCCCTCTTGCATGGGTTGAAGGTCCTCGTGGCGCCCACCAGCCCAATTGTGGCTGGACAAGGTCTGCGAGCCTGAATCTCAGTGACTGGTCGACGTGTGCGTCATGGTTTCTCCTGTTGGCCCAGACCGGATGGTCCCAGGCGCCGAGCCTTGAGTGGAACCACCAGGAGTTGTGTCCCCAGCAGCTTGCCTCGGTGATGCCTCCGTTCTTGAGCCTTTGGAAGATTTTCCATCTCATCGTATCGATTCCGTACCTTGACATCATGCCTTCGGAGCCGTCGAAGTAGATTCCGTCAAGTCCGAGGGTATTATAGACGTTGGCGATGGCGTCTGCCAGATCGTCTGCGAGCTTGGAATCCGGGTCTGGGTAGAAGGCGATGTATCGCTGCTGCAGGTAGTCCGCCTTTGCGCCTTGCGCATGGTCCTGGGGCGTCGTCTTGAATGCGCCTCGGGTGCAGTTTTTGAAGCAGTAGTTTCCTTCTTCCCTGGAGATTTCCGTATATTGGATGATTTCCTTGCCGATTTTGATCGCGTTTCCGTTGCAGGAATAGCTCCATATGACTTCGTGCTTGGGACCTGGCTCTTCGTTGACGTAGAGGATCGTGTCGTCCTTTGCGAAGGGCTTTGCGAGGGTGTAGGTGTAGGTTGCGATCAGGTCGTCCGAGGGGACTGGCGAGACCCACGGATCCCTGGGGTCGATGCATGCGGTCAAGGTGTGGCAGGTGACCTTGAGTCCGGCGTCATGGATCTTGTCAACTGTTTTCTTCATGTCTTCAAGTCCATTTGGGTAGTATCCCCGGTTGATGTCGTAGTGTCCCAGTGTTTTCCACCAACCATGCAGGTGTATGAATTCAAATCCGCCTTGCTTTGCGAGCTTGATCCACAGGTCTGTATCTGTCGCCCTGAGGTCCGCGAAGAGGTATGAACCCCGTGTCAGGTTGCTTTCCAGGGCATGCGGTCCGCCGTGAATCGATTTCGGCACCGGTTCGTTTTGTTCCATCGTCTTGAAGATTGTGGTCAATTCGCTTCGCGGTCCTGCGGCGATTGCGGCGGATACGTCGGTGAGACCGTATTTCGATTCTGAACTGGCGCTGAGCAAGCGTGGTGAATGTTGCCGTGACATCGCGACTTTCAGGCTAAGGGAACGGACGCCGACGCCCGACTCGTCGTCGCTGGACATGCCCGACATGGTGCCCAGGTACTTTTGCGGCGACGGCGAAACTGCGCAGAAGGTGAGCATTTCCACGTCCTGGACAGTTATTTCCTTTGGTGTGAACGTGATGTACTCGCCTTTTGAGACGGCTTCGATCGTGATTTGCCCCAGGTTTCTTGAGAATTCCGCGACCAGGAGATTGTCGCCTTTGAGTGAGAGTTTCCTTGGAGTCAGGGTTCTGCCGTTTTTGAGTCGGATCTTGCAGAGCGGGGTTGGCGCCTCGACCAATTCGCGGCGGGGTGATTTTTGCATGATGCTGGTGATGGCGTTTTTGTCCGAGATGGTGAATGTCGCGCAGCGCGTGTCAAGCGTGAGGATCGGTTTTGAGTCGTCGATGTCCTCGCAGTCGGTGTAATTTGGGTTGTCTCGTCCTTTCCTGTCCGCGAGTTGCTTGATTTGGTCAATGTCTAGCGCCTTGTCGAAGATGGCGAAGTTGTCCAGGAGTCCCTGATGCGAGACTGGACCGTACCAACGTCCGAGTGTGATTTCGTTTGCGGGCGCTATGACGTCGTCCCATCGTGCGGTTCCGGTTTGGGCTCCATTGACGTAGGTGGTGACAATCGGGCGCTTGAATACGACCGCCAAGTGAGTCCAGGTCTTCAGGGGGAAGTTGGAAATGAAATGGGACGATTGCTCGTACCATTTCTCGCCGGCGACACCGGCCCGATGACCTGGTCTCCCTAGGCGGAACGAACAGGAATTCCCGGTGACGAAAATCAACATGCCGCCAGGATTCCAGCCCGAGGTGAGGATGTTTGGGTATTGGCGATCGCCGGCTTCCCAGTAAACCCAAATCGAAAGGGAGGCTTCGGAGGCGTTCATCAGTTGAGTCGGAGTGGGTAGGGTGATGTAGGAATCATTTCCCGAGAGCTTGATGGCGGTGCCGAAATCGCCCTTGACCCAGGTTGTGTTGCTGGCGATGCCTTCGTAGAAGTCGGGTCCGTCATCGGAAATAAAGACGTCGGTTCCCTCGTCAAATCTCCATTGTGCGATTGGCGTTGCCGCATTCGTTGTTAGCGATGCGACCGTCAGCGAGGCGAGGAAAATTAAGTTGAGCGTGGTTTTCATCGTCTTGTTCCTTGGGTTATGGTAACTTTTCTAGGTAAAACAGGTAATGATGCACTAAGTTAATTTAGTAATTCCGTGGTAAAGTTCAAGCTGCCCTGGAAGGCAGGCATCGCGGCGTGGAAGAAGATGCGAAGGTACGCAAGGGATTGCACCGCGATTGGGCTGAAAAATGACGACAAAAACTATTGAAGTGGCGGGAAAATGAAGTATTGTCAGATTATGCACAAAAAGCAAATAGGTATCAAGAAGCAAATTTAGGGAATGCCAATGAAACATCTCTTGTTGTTTATGTCGTTGTCAGCGATTGCGTACGAGTTGCCGTTGCTGGATCCATCTAGATGGTCTGCCAATGAGGATGGCGGGAATTCTCCGAAGATCGAGTTTTTGAAGGATTCGGCCAGGTTTAGCTTCGATACCCAGGGCGGCAAGTACGGCTGGGGGAACAGCAGGCTTTCGCCTTTGACGCTGCCTCCGGATTCGACTGCTGTCGAGTTTGACATATTGGTCGAGTCTGCAGATCCTCGCGCTGCGATGCACGTATGGTTTTTCGAGGCTGACGGAGATGCTTGGGTCGCAAGAGTCAATCCTCAGGACGGGAAGGATATCTGCCTGGTTTTAGGCGAATGGCGACAGGTGATCGTTCCCTTTTCTGGGCTTTCTCATCAGGGGCGCGGCAACAAGCGCAAGGAATTCATGACGGTCAATCATTTCCTGATGGGGTTTAATTTTGGCAATCAGGTTGTTCAGGTCAGGAATTTGCGCTTGAAGCTCAATCCGAAGTTCAAGGGTGATGAGTCTCGTGCGTTGGCTGAAGGCAAGGTCGCCAGCGATTCATTGGGGCGTCGCGTCGTGATCTTGGATGAGGCATCCTCTCCCAAGACAGGTGGTTCTGCCGATCCCCGTCGCCTTGCGTCGTTGCTTTCGGCTCGAGGTTTCAATCCTCAATTGGTTCGTTCAGGCGATTTGGTTGACCCAAAGGTCTTCAACAAGGATTCGCTTGATCTGGTGATTTTCCCGAATGCCCCATTCTTCCCCATATCGGCTGCCAGCAATCTGATTGAGTTTTTGAAGCGTGGCGGTTCATTTGTTTCGATCGGCGGTTATCCTTTTGACGAACCCTGTTCCCTGGAAGGGGAACGCTGGATCCGTGGATCGATCCTGATTCCCGCCAGCGAGATTGACGAACCACAAAGAGCCATCGCCAATATCAATACACGATACGGAGCACATGGCGATACGATGAAGCTCGAGCCAACGCAAATCGGTTTCTGCGATCCTTCATTCATCCTCCAGCGAACAGCTTCGGCAATCACGTCGCCCGATCAGGACTGGTTCACGGCAGACTGGAAGCTGGAAGGCAAAACTGAGGGACCTGCGGCAGTTGCCATGACGGGTTCCAACAGCCCCGTCTTTCCCAGTGTCCACGGGCGCTACATTCCATTGATCCAGACCCAAGATGCCTTTGGCAGGCAACGGGGACCGGTGGCGGCGGTGGTCCTCAATCACACAGGTCCCTTCAAAGGGTCGAATTGGGCGGCTTTCACGGCAACCAACGTCAATCTTCTGGACGGATCGCAGCCAGTCATCGACAACCTGTTCGTCGAACTTTGCGAACGCTTGCTTGCTCCCGCCTACCTGATCAGGAGCTGGTGCGACAAGCCTTGCGCCCTTCCAGGCGAAACAGTCAAGCTTGAGGCGGCAGTCTGCCGGCAGGCCAGCGAGACCGTTCGGTTTTTGGTTGACGGCAAGCCGATTCCATCGCAAGGGGACACTGCCACCTGGACGATTCCTGCTGACGACCAAGCGGATTTCCATACATTTACCGTGCAACTCCTTAAGGACGGGAAAGTCATTGACCATCTCGACAATGGATTCTCAGTCTGGAACAAGCGTGCCATTGCGCAAGGCATCGACCTCAAGCTCAAGGATAACTACTTCGACATCAACGGCAAACCAACGTTCTTCACAGGTGCGAATACGACTGGGATGATGTGGTTTTCGCACAACGAAAACCCATTGGTCTGGAAAAAGGATTTCCAGGCAATGCGGGACTTCGGCATCAACTTCCTGAGGATTCTGCATTTCTCGCCGTTCAGCAGGCGACCGGTGGATTTTAAATATAGCTCGAAGCTACTTGACCAGCAGCCTGAGCTGACCCGCCGGCAAACGGATGCGATCGTCCAGATTGCCCAGCAGAACCAGGTCGCGATATTCCTGAGCCTGCACGACTGGATTCCACTGGATATTTCCGACGAGGACCTGGAGTATCAGGCGAACTGGAACAAGTTCTGGGTCGGGCGATACAAGGACGTGCCCGGAATCTTCTACGATGTCCAGAACGAGCCGTCAACTTCGCTTGGAAATGCCGAGGTGCTGATGCCGTTGCTCAAGAAGTTTCTTGAGGAGCGCTATGGTTCGGTTGAAGCCGCCCAGTCCGCGTGGCAGGCATCCGGAGCAGATCCAACGCTGGACTTCAAGTTGACCGCCAAGGGATGGGACGACCTCAAGGTAAGGGATCTCGAACAGTTCAGGATGTTCGTGTTCAGGCGTTGGACCGATGCCAACATGGCCTCGATCAAGGAGGCTGATCCCGACGCATTGGGGACAGTCGGCCATCACCAGGGCATCACGCAATGCGACAAGTACGACGGGATGGACACCCAGGACTTCGCCAATGTCCACCACTATGGCGCGCTGACGGACATGCGGGCGATTATCAAGATGCTGGACCGTCGGTTTGACGGAAAGTCGATCACGCTAGGCGAGTTTGGTTCCGCGATTGCGCATCGGGCAAGGACTTCGGGGCACTGGGGCGACACTGAGAAGGAGTCGGTCGACCACTACCTGTCCGTCGGCCATTGCTGTTTGGGCATGGGTGTTTCGTTCATGGGAAACTGGTCTTGGAAGGACTTCCAGGATTGTGTTTTCCCATGGGGTATCAACCACGCAGACCTGACGCCGAAAGCCGTCCTGGAAGCCTACAGAAACCTGGCGATCCTCTTCAGAAACGTTCGCCCCAAGTACGTTTCCCCTAAACTGTTCTATGTCATTCCCGATGGTTTCCGGCAGGGTCCGAACATCAATCAAATCCATGACAACCTCAAGGGGGGCGTCGATGAGCTGCTCAAGCTCAACGTCCCCTTCGGAGTCATAAATGAATGGGCGATCGACAGGCTGCCCAAGTCCGCCACGGCGCTGATCTGGCCGCTGGCGTACGGCGCCAAGGACGAGACCTTCCAGGCGATGGCGAGCTTTGTGGACAACGGCGGAGCATTGCTCATCACAGGCGACCCTAGGTTCGGTTACGACAGGAAGCCGAATCGCCCCGAACGATTGAAACGATTGAAGTTGAGCACGGACATGCCTCCGAGGGCGTTCACGGATGTTTCTGCTTGGCCAGCGCCCGTCCAATCGGGTCGCGTGCTTTGGCAGGCTGCTCCAGCCGAGAGCAAGCGAGGGGTTGGGCTTCGCGAGCTGTACAGGCGCTTCGTTGATGATGTCGCCTCGGTTCCGCGCTTGAAGTTGGATGGCGAGGACGGTGCGGTACTTGCCTTTGACGTTCCTCTTCACGATGGAAAAGCGATGACCTTTGTCAACTTCGCAGGCGAGGCTCGCGAGGTGAAGTTGCCTGGCATCCAACTCCAGCTTGCCGGCGGCAGGACTGGTTTCCTCCAATGGAATTCCGATGGGGACTTGGTCGCCTTCAATGTACAAGGCGACTTGAAGCTTTCCGGCCGCAAGCCGATTCTGGGGTGCTCGGACACGGCATTCGTCTCTCTTGACGATCGCGATTTGGCCAAGTCGAGTCAAATCCTTGCGATTCCGTTTGGGCAGGGGATTGGGCGTCGATTTGACAAGCTTCCTGTTGCCGAGATTGGGGAGTTCAGGAATGCCCGTTGGACTACGCTGTCTAGTGATGTGTCCCAATCGATCAAAGCCCCCTACGACTTGGTTATCCTGAGCACGGCTGCTGACCGGCAATCTGCGGTCAGCACGGTCGAGAAGTGGCTTGTTCACGCGCCTTAGAACGTTGCGAAAAAAATCCCGCATTTTCTTCGTAAATTAGTGCGCTGGTTTAGGTACGAGCACCCCGGGTGCCCGTACTCAAGCGGTGTCGCCGCTAAAACGGCTAAGCATGACAAGGCCCCAGCCGGGCACTCGCCCAAATTTGCCCTGTTGCAGAGCAAGACGGGTTTAGGTAGGAGCACCCCGGGTGCCCGTACTCAGGTGGCGTCGGGTCACCTTGGGTGGTCGGGGGTCACCTTGGGTGGTCGGGGGGCACCTTGGGTGCATGTCACATGGCATTTGAGTACGAAAGTGTGGAAAAATGGGATGAAAATTGTCCGGGAAAGCTGAAGCATAGGCCGCATCGTTCAGGCTTATGTCTCGCCCTGTCAGGGCTCACGATTATTTTTCATGCCCACCCAGGGCGTCGCGGTCCTGGCGGACCGCTTGCCCTGGGCTTGTATGTCACGCCCCGTTGGGGCTAATTTCATTGTTAGCCACGAAAGGGCATGTCACATGGCATTTGAGTACGAAAGTGTGAAAAAATGGGACTGGGACCTATGAGACAAATGAGACGAATATGACCTATGGGACTGGGACATGGGACTGGGACCATGAGACGTGACATTGGGTTTTCTAGGTCTTAAGGTTTTGGGGACTAGGACGGGTCAGGCGGGTCAGACAAATTTGCTCTATTGCAGAGCAAGACGGGTTTAGGTACGAGCACCCCGGGTGACCGTACTCAAGCGGTGTCGCCGCTAAAACGGCTAAGCATGACAAAGCCCCAGCCGGGGCCAGTCGCCCAAATTTGCCCTGTTGCAGAGCAAGACGGTTTCCAGCTTCAACTTCATTTTTATGATTATGGTTCAGCTTTGTTTTGATTTTGAGTAGGAAAGTTGGGTAGGAAAGTATTTGCTAACCATACTTAAAGGGGTATATTAGCCGCTTACAGTTTCAACTGAAAATAACAAGTTAAATTGGACGGTTTCGATGAAGATTCTAGTGTTGATAAAGCAGGTTCCTGAGAGTCAGGCGACTCGCATGGACGAGAAGACTGGGACGTTGATTCGCGAGGCATCCAGTTCAGTGATCAATCCCTTGGATTTGCATGCCTTGGAGTGTGCGTTGCTGTTGAAGGAGTCGTTGAGCGAGTCTGTCGAGGTCACGTGTTTGAGTATGGGACCCATGGTAGCAGAGCGAGTTCTTCGCGAGGCGTTAAGCATGGGTGCAGATCGTGGCGTCTTGCTGTCAGGACGTGAGTTCGCCGGCTCGGACACCTGGTGTACAGGATATGCCTTGTCACTGGCGGCCAAAAAACTTGGCAAGTTCGATTTGATCCTGTGCGGCGAGCGGGCGACGGATGGCGAGACTGGGCAGACCGGTCCCGCAATAGCCACGTTCCTGGGCTTGCCGGCAATTACGTTCGTTAGTTCAATCCAACGCTCAGGACGCTGCTGGCAGGCGTCAAGGATGATGGAAGACGGGTACGAGACCGTCGAAGTGGAAGGTCCGGCGTTGATGTGCGTCCTGAAGGAAGCGTCCGTGCCACGATTGCCGACATTGCAGGGAAAGCGAGAGGCGCGAGGAAAGACGATCGAAGTATTGGGTGCGAGCGACATCGGCGCGTCGTCGGACGACGTTGGCTTGAAAGCGTCTCCGACGCGTGTCGTGAAGATATTCCGTCCTGTACACATCAAGCAGTGCGAGAAGTTGAGTGCTTTGGATGCCGAGGGCGCCGAGCGCGCCGTCGATCGCCTGATTGAGTTGCTTGTTGAGAAGAAACTGATTTGAGTGCAAGGAGGGGATGATGAGCAAGGGTGTATGGATATTGGCCGAGCAGCGTAATGGCGTTGTCTTGGATGTTAGTTTTGAGCTGTTGACCCGCGGTTTGTTGTTGGCAAGCAAACTGGGCGTTCCCCTGACGGCGGTGTTGTTTGGTTCCGGCATAGCTGACAAGGAATTGAATCGCTTGGTCGAGCGCGGCGCTGACCGTGTCGTGTTTGCTGACGCTCCCGAGCTGGCGTCGTTCTTGCCCGAGCCTTACACTGCATGCTTGTGCTCATTGGTCGAGCGCGAGGATCCGGACATTGTCTTGGCCGCGGCGACGACGTCCGGGCGAACGGTTATGCCTTGCGCTGCGGCGCGTTTGCGTGCCGGCCTGACGGCCGATTGCACGTCGTTGGACATTGAGGAAGACACGGGATTGCTGTTGCAGACCCGTCCTGCGGCAGGTGGTAACATCATGGCGACGATTAAGACGCCGGAGCGTCGCCCTCAGATGGCGACCGTACGTCCTCATTCCGAGCGTCCTGCTCCTGTTGTTCCAGGTCGCACTGGCGAATTGATCCGTTGGCGTCCGGAGCCGTCCTTGTTGTCGAGCCGCGTCCGTCGCATCAGCTACAAGGCCTTTGACGAGGCCCGTACGATTCAGGATGCTGACATTGTCGTCGCTGTTGGTCGCGGTTTCAAGCGTGGCGAGAATGTTGCCTTGGCTTCGAAGTTGGCTGATGTCTTGGGTGGCGCCGTTGGTGCGAGTCGCGAGGCTGTTGACCGTGGTTGGGCGCCATATTCGTGGCAGGTTGGCTTGTCCGGCAAGACGGTATCTCCGAAGTTGTACATCGCTATTGGGGTTTCCGGTGCTGTCCAGCATTTGGCCGGCATGCAGACGAGCGAGACGATTGTAGCGATCAACAACGATTCCGAGGCTCCGATATTTCTGTATTCCGAACTGGGCCTGTGCGGCGACCTGTTCGAATTGTTGCCGATGCTGACGGAGAAGTTGCAGGCGAGGAAGGGGTAAGCGATGGGGTATCGGGTGGCCTGCCTGACATCTGTTAGGGTTGAATTGCCGACGTCGGTGGTGACGTCCGAGGAATTGGAGGAGCGTTTGGGGGCGTTGTACGGCCGTCTTCGCCTGCACGTCGGTCGTCTTGAGTTGATGACCGGGATTCGCGAACGTCGTTTTTGGGAAGGCGGCTTGATGCCGAGCGATGTTGCGGCTCGTGCGGGGATCGCTGCGATCCGGAAGGCTGGGATAAGCTTGGATCAGGTTGGTTGCCTGGTCAATTGCTCTGTATCCCGTGATTGCGTCGAGCCTGCGACAGCGTCCTTTGTCCACCAGTTGATGGGGTTGCCGCCGTCGGCGTTGGTATTTGACGTGTCGAATGCGTGCCTGGGGATGGTCAATGGGGTGCTCTTGTTGGCGAACATGGTAGAAATGGGTCAGATCGAGTACGGCTTGGCTGTTTGCGGGGAGAATGCAGGACCATTGATCGAGCATACGATATCGGTTTTGAACAGTGATCTGAGCATTGACCGTCGCGGTTTGAAGAGTCATTTTGCGTCGTTGACGATTGGTTCTTGCGCTTCCGGGATAGTCGTTGGTCCTCGCGGTCATCGGATTGTTGGTTGTGGTTGGTGTTGTGACACGTCTCAGAGCCACTTGTGCCGTGGAGACGGTGCAGGCGGCATGACAGAGGGGAGCCAGCCGTTGATGGAGACGGATTCGGAGACGTTGTTGAAGCGCGGCGTCATGCTAGCTCGTACGATGTGGTCCCAGTTGCGCGAGGATTGCGGATGGCAACCGTCTGAAGGTCCTGATCTCGTCGTGACTCATCAGGTTGGCAAGGCCCATCGCGCTCGCTTGTACGAGGAGCTTGGGCTTGACATCGCCAAGGATTTTTCGACGTTTGAGTATTTGGGCAATTGCGGTTCGGCATCGTTGCCCGCCACGTTGTGTTTGGCAGAGGAATCCGGTCGCCTGAAAGCCGGCGACCATGTTGCGATGCTTGGAATTGGCAGTGGAATCAATTGCGCGGGTTTGGTTTGCCAGGTGGATGGAGCTTACCTGGCTTCATGACAGTTTGTTGACTAGGAGTGAACGAACAGATGAAAAAGCGTTTTCGGAAAATGTCTGACATCAAGGTCGGTGCAGTTGGGTATGGCGCGTCCTTCATGATTGCCCGGCAGCATTTGTCGGAGATGAAGCGTGCGGGAATGCAAGTTGTTTGCGTTGCTGACATCGATCCGCCCCGGTTGCCTGCGGCGCGGCAGGATTTCCCCGGAATCGCCACCTATTCGTCAGCGACGGAAATGCTGGCGAAGTGCGACGTCGATCTGCTGTGCATCTGCACTCCGCACAACACCCATGCCGATCTGGCGATCGAGTGCATGGAGGCGGGACGTAACGTCGTGACCGAAAAGCCATTCGCGATTACCACGGAGGAATGCGACAGGATGATCGCGGTTCGCGATGCCAACAAGGTGATGCTGTCCACGTATCACAATCGGCATTGGGACGGCTGGATCATGGAGGCGGTGCGAAAGATTCGCCAGGAGAAGTTGATTGGCGACGTTGTCCGTGTTGAGGCTCACATGGGTGGATACAGCGAACCTCGTGACTGGTGGCGTTCCTCCAAGAGCATTTCGGGCGGCGTGATGTACGATTGGGGTGTCCACTTGCTGGAGTACTCGCTACAGTTGCTTGACGGCAAGATGACCGAGGTCAGCGGCTATGCCCACAGGGGATTCTGGGCGGACAAGAACCCGTACGGCCTGGAAGACGGAATCGAAGACGAGGCGTTTGGCGTCGTTCGGTTTGACAGCGGGCAGTGGTTGACGCTTTTGACATCCAACCTGGAATCGGCTCCTCGCGAGGGCTGGTTGACGGTGACAGGCACAAAGGGCGTGTTCATAATCCGTCCCGGCCGCTGGAAGGCGATTTGCCAGGAGAAAGACTGCAAGGTGATACGAGAAGGAAACGATCCGCCTTCGGAAAGCTATCGGTTTTACGAGAATATCGGTGCCCATTTGACGAAGGGAGAACCCTTGGTGATTACGGCCGAGTTCGCTCGGCGCCCGATCCATATTCTTGATTTGATCTGCAAGAGTTCGATGGCGAACAAGGCGATGGCAACGACTTACGGTTGAGGACAGAGCGATGACGATCATACAGGACATACAGGCTCGCGAATTGCTGGACAGTCGCGGACAAGCGATCTTGGAATGCGAGGTGACTTTGGAATGTGGCGCGTTGGGACGTGCCGTTGCTCCCGTTGGCGTTCCGAAGGAAATGCGTGACGGCGACGAGCGTCGCTTCGGCGGTCGTGGAGTTGGCTTGTCTTTGTCCCATGTGCGTGATTTGATCTCGACTCCTTTGCGCGGGATGGACGGCTTGAACCAAGTCGGCGTTGATCGGGCATTGGGGAATTTGGACAGCATCGGCGGCAATTCGAGCTTCGGCGTCAGTTTGGCGGTATGCCACGCTGCGGCATTGGCTCTTGAGATTCCGCTGTGCCGGTATTTGGGAGGCTTGCGCGGGAGTCGGTTGCCCGATCCGATCGTGACGCTGTGCCGAAGCTCCAGCGGATCCCAGTTTGGCGAGTTCTTGGCGATGAGCCGGAAAACGGGGATGCGATTCAAGGACAAGTTGCGCATGTTGTCCGAACTCAGCCAGGGATTGCTGCGCGAATTCGAGAATCGCGGCGTTCGTTTCAATCAGGGATTTGAAGGCATTGACGTTTTGGACGTCATGGATTGCGATATCCTGGATTCCATGCGGGCAGCCTCGGAGTATTGCGGCTATTCCTTGGAGAGCGACGTGGCGTTTGGCTTGGCTCGTCCCTTGCCATTGGACATGACAACGGTTGAAAGCCGTAGCGAAGGTTTGCAAGAGCTATTGAAGGAATATCCGATTACGTATGTGGAGTTGGATTGGGTCAAGGATGAGATTGCGTCCCTGTCGGAAGCTCTGAAGGGGATTTTGGTGTGCGGCGTGTCGTCCAGTTGCAATGGTCGCGTCGTCGAGATGAGTTCGGCATCGACGGTCACTGAGTTGCTTGGCAAGTGCGACGAGGTCCGTTGCGGCGGTCGCAAGCTGGTTTTTTCCGCTTGTGGCGCCTGTGGTTGCGACGATTCGAGCGCGTCCGAGTTGTCGATTGCGGTTGGAGCCGAGCATGTTCGTTTTGGAAGCTTGTTCCGTTCGGAGAATGTTTTGAAGTACAATCAGCTTCTGCGTTTGGAGGAGATGATTTCATAGGTTAAGAATTGAGTTCATGTCAATAAAGGAGTATATAGATGTCAGGCAAGACATTGATAGCGAAGATCATCGAGTCTCACTTGGTCGATGGCGTTTGCGAGGCGGGTCAGGAAGTCAAGATTCGCATTGACCAGACCTTGTGCCAGGATGCGACCGGCACGATGGCATTTTTGGAATTGGAGGCGATGGGAGTCGATCGTGTGAAGACCGAGCTGTCGATCCAGTACGTTGACCACAACACGAACCAGATGGGCCCTGAGAACGCGAACGATCATTTGTATCTTCGCAGCGTCTGTTCCTCGAAGGGCGTGTTGTTTTCGCGTCCGGGCAACGGGATTTGCCACCAGGTTCATTTGGAACGGTATGGCATTCCCGGCAAGACGTTGCTGGGATCGGATTCCCATACGCCGACCGGCGGCGGCATCGGAATGCTGGCGATTGGAGCGGGTGGCTTGGATGTGGCGCTGGCGATGGCTGGCGAGCCCTTCAAGCTGACCTTTCCAAAGGTCTGCGGCATCAAGCTGACCGGCGCCTTGCGTCCTTGGGTTTCAGCCAAGGATATCATCCTCAAGGTGTTGAGCATTATGGGCAGCAAGGGAAACGTGGGCTGGGCGGTGGAATACTTCGGTGATGGAGTAGCCACGCTGAGCGTTCCCGAGCGGGCGACGATTACCAACATGGGCGCTGAACTGGGCGTGACCACATCGGTGTTCCCCTCTGACGAGGCGACTCGTGAGTTTTTGGCGGCAGAAGCGCGCGAGGAAAATTGGGTTGAATTGCGTGCTGACGATGATGCAGTGTACGACCGCGTCATCGAATTGGATTTGAGTGAATTGGTTCCGATGGCGGCTTGTCCCTCCAATCCCGCGAACGTGAAGCCAGTTTCGGAGGTTGCCGGTCTCCCAGTATCCCAGGTGATGATTGGTTCCTGCACGAACAGTTCGTTGCGTGACTTGCGGATGGTAGCGGCGGTTTTGCGCGGCCGTCAAGTCCATTCCGGCTTGGATCTTGGGATTGCTCCGGGAAGCCGCCAGGTGATGTGCATGTTGAGCATGGAAGGCGGGATGACTGACTTGTTGGCGGCAGGATGCCGGATCTTGGAATCCGCGTGCGGTCCTTGTATCGGACAGGGATTCAGCCCTGCAAGTGGTACTATCAGCGTCCGTACAAACAATAGGAACTTCCTGAATCGGACGGGAACGAAGAACGACCAGTGCTACTTGGTCAGTCCCGAAACGGCGGTGGCGACGGCATTGACAGGCGTGCTGACCGATCCACGTGAACTGGGAATTCCGTACCCCGAATGGAAGATGCCGGAACGTTTTGCCATTGACGATTCCATGGTGCTGCTGCCCGAGGGCAAAGGCGTGGAAATCATCAGAAAGGAAACGATCGGAGAGCCTCCGAAAGGCAAGCCATTCCCGAAGGACCTGGAAGGAGAAGTGTTGTTGAAACTTGGCGAAAAGATTACGACAGACCATATCATGCCCGCAGGAGCGTACTTGAAGTACAGGTCGAACATACCTCGTTACGCCCAATATGTTTTCGAGTGCTTCAACGAACCCGGGAAGCCGACCTTTGCCGAACGCGCGGCTGCAGTACGCGATAGCGGTCGCGCCGGGATTGTCGTTGCCGGCGAGAGCTATGGCCAGGGCTCCAGTCGCGAGCACGCTGCGATTTGCCCGATGCACTTGGGCATTCGCTGCATCATCGCGTTGAGCATCGAGCGGATCCATGCCGCCAACCTGTTGAATTTCGGCATTCTCCCCTTGTATTTTGCCGATGCAAGTGAATTGGATAAGGTTGAGCAGGGCGATTCGATTGAATTGAAGGGCATTGGCGATCAGCTTCGCCGTGGCAGCGATGTTGTTGGTGAGGTTGTGAAGGCGGATGGCAGTCGCGTTTCATTGCGTTTGCGCCATCTTTTGTCCTCCGAGGATATTGAGTTGGTGTTGCGCGGTGGTCGTTTGGTTTGAGCCAGTTGAAATGAAGCGATGAGCGGTGAACGATTGACATACAACAAGCTAGGCAGGTTTGCCGAAGGCGGGATGGCGACGCTCTCGTTGATCGTGTTCGGTAATGGTCGCCGCGCCTTGTTGCGCGAGCTCCATGCCTCGAAGGTGCTGAATTACTCTCGGCACAGGGATTTTCGCTTTGGCCTTCGCGTGCGCGAGGCGTTGAGCCCGCATCCCAATATCGTCAATTCATTGGAGTGGGGCTATTATGGTCTCCGTCCGTATGAGATCATCGAGTTGGTTGAAGGCCAGAACCTGAAGGCGCTGATGAATTCCCGTGCGGACGTTCTTCAGCGTGAATGCGTGTTTATCATTGTCGAGGCGGCCGAGGCGCTGGCGTGGATCCATCGCAATGGATTCATGCACTTGGATGTGAAGCCGGAAAATTTCCTGTTGCGCGAGACCAGCTCGAAGCCCGTCGTGAAATTGACGGATTTTGATTTGGCGAAGCGTTCGACTTACAACAAGCCGCATCCCCAATCCGGGACACCCGGGTACATGGCGCCCGAGCAATTCAACGACAAGACTGCCTTTCCTGCGTCTGACGTATTTGCGTTTTGCTTGATGGCGTATCAACTGTGCACTGGCAAGTCCCCCTTTGTGGGTTCGACTGTCAGGGAGTTGCGGCGTCACCAGTCTGACATGAAGACGGTTCCACGCGCTCCCTTGGAGCTGAACCCGAACATGCCGTCCCGTTTGAGCGCGATTATCATGCGTGGTTTGGAGAAGCGACGCGAGAATCGCTATGCTGACATGTGCGAATTGGTTGCCGATTTGAAGAAGAAGTGATTATTAGCTTGGAGTTGAAGGTAAGATGCTTCCGTTTTTGTCTAAGATACTGACCAAGTACTGGGGACCTTTCAGGTTGTTTGATTCGTACTTGGTATTGATTGGCCTTGGTGTGACTTTGGGTGCCTTGGCCTGTTGGTGGTTGTTGCCCCGCTTGTGGCATATTTTGCCTGTTGATCGTGGGAAGCAGTTTGTCGAGGGCAGCGAGAAGGCAAAGGGCAAGCCGACTGGCGCCGGTTTTCTGATCGTGACGATCGCAATGGTCGTCATGTTGATCGTGATGCCTTTATCGTGGCGTGTTTTGGGCATCATGGCTTGCCTGTACGCGATTATGTTGACCGGTTACTTGGACGACTGTAGCAAGGTTGCATGGTCTGAGTTCAAGAAGGGCATGCTTGACATGGTGATTTCGTTTTCGACCGCCCTGTGTTTCAGCGAGATGAAAACGATGCGCATATGGGTTCCTTTGGTGAAGGGCGAACTCTACATGGATTGGTGGGTTTACGTGTTGGTTGGCGGTTTTTTGCTGTTTATTTGCGTCAACGCCGTCAATTGCAGCGATGGCGTGGACGGCTTGGCGGGTTCGTTGTCAATCATGACGTTGCTATGCATGGGCGTGTTCTTGTATGCCGTGATTGGTCACAACGTCATATCTGATTACTTGCGTATTCCGCACTATGGATCCGGCGCCCAGTGGGCATTGATGGTCTTTGTTAGCGCCGGTGTGTTTTCGGGCTACTTGTGGCACAATGCCCATCCCAGCGCAGTGATGATGGGCGACGCAGGATCCCGCTTCCTTGGCTTGTTGATCGGCTTGGGCGCGATGGCGTCCGGCAATCTGTTCATGTTCCTTGCCGTCGCTCCGATCCTGGTCCTGAATGGGGGTTCCGGTTTGGTGAAGCTGTTGGCGCTGAGAATCTTGAAGAAAATGGGAATCGATACGAGAATGCCGCTGCGCAACGTGAAGGATCCGAAGAATGTGCATAATTTCGCCACTGACGAGGAAGTTGCGAAGCAGATTTGGATTGTCCGGCAATTGCACAAGGTCCGCTTTCCTTTGCACGACCATTGCCGCAAGAATCTCGGCTGGAGCGAGGCTCAGGTTTTAGTTCGTTTCATGCTGTTGCAGGCTCTGTTGACTCCGTTGTTGTTCTTGTTGTTTGTGAAATTGCGTTAAAGCGAGATTGAAGGGGGTGTCGAATGTCGGAGATGGATTTGGGAAGATTGGTTCGGAGCGATGCGTCACGCGTCGTATCGGTTGAGTATCGCGAGCCTGGGAAGGCGTTGTTGTATCGCCGCGATGGCGATGCGGTCAGTTGCGAGGCTGTTGACTACGAGCCTTGGCTGTTGGTTTGCGGCGAGGAATTGGCGAAGAGCCTGGCAGGCAGCAGCAAGATCGAGTTGCTGACGGGCACGGCGGCTGGCCATAATGTCCGTGTCAGTTTCCCGGACTTGGCATCCTACGATGAAGCCCTGAAGGAGTTGTCGAAGAAAAGCCGTGGCTTGGGCAGGAATGCTCTCAAGCCCTATCGTGCATTTACGGATATGGGCCAGCAGATGCTGACCGGGCTGGGAATACGGCTGTTCCGCGACATGGATTTTGACGACATCAGGCGCATGCAGCTTGATATCGAGACCCATTGCGATTCAAGCCATACCTTCAGCGATCCCGAAACCGAGACGGACGAGGTGATCCTGGTCTCCATCAAGGATAGCCACGGATTCGAAACATACCTCTCAAGCAAGACGCTCGGAGGCGAGAAAAACTTGCTGAAAGCGATGATCGAAATCATCAAGGAACGCGATCCTGATGCGATCGAAGGGCATAATATCCATAATTTCGACCTTAAGTATCTGGAAACACGATGCAAACGGCATAAGGTCAAGTTCGCCCTGGGACGAGACAACAAGGTGGCGAAATCCCGTTCCAGCAGGCTCTCCGTCGGCGAAAGAATGGTGAACTACACGAGGTATGACATCCCTGGGCGGCATGTGGTCGATACCTACCATCTGGTGATGCTGTACGATGTGTCCTATCGCGGATTGGACAGCTACGGACTCAAGTCCGTCGCACGCCATTTCGGAGTTGCCGCCCCCAACAGGACCTACGTCGATCCAGCCAAAATCTCGGAGCTGTACGAAAGCGATCCCGAGATGATTGCAGAATACTGCCTGGACGACGTGCGCGAGACGGATGCGATCAGCAAATTGCTGTCGCCAAGCTACTTCTACCAGGCGCAATTGATTCCGTTCGGCTACCAAAATTGCATCGTCCGGGGAAATGCCACGCGCATCGACGCCTTGCTGGTGGCGGAGTACCTGAGGGCAGGAGCAGGGTTGCCGACGGAGCAGGCCGTGGTTGCCTACCAAGGGGGACTGGCAGAGGTTGCGGCGACCGGCGTATTCAGGCCGATTTGGCATATTGACGTACGCAGCCTGTATCCCTCAATTGTGATCAGCGAGCAGTTGACGCCGGAAAGCGACTGGCGCGGCGAATTCCTTCGGTTGTTGACGGAGTTGCGTGCATTCCGCCTGGCGGCGAAGGATGCTGTGCGGCGGACCTCGGGCGCGGAACGGGCGCGCTGGAGCGCCTTGCAAAACAGTTTCAAGATTCTGATCAATTCCTTTTACGGATACACGGGGTTTGTTGGCGGGACGTTCAACGACTTCGGGTTGGCGTCGAAGATTACGGCTCGCGGGCGCGAGATATTGAGCGGCATGCGGGATTTCCTCGTTGGCTTGGGAGTGACGATTGTCGAGATGGACACGGATGGCATCTATTTCCGTCCCGGTCCCGATCATACTGATGCGGAAGCGATGGAGGCGTTGGTCCAAGCCCAATTGCCTGCTGGGATAGAAGTCGAGCTGGATGCCACCTATCAGTCGATGTTTTCGTACAAGGCGAAGAACTACGCATTGCTTGACGAGGATGGCAAGGTGACGATATCAGGCGCCGCCTTGAAGTCTCGCGGCTTGGAGGAGTTCCAACGGCGCTTTGTCCAGGAGTACGTGACTCTGCTGCTGACAGGCTGCGAAGACGAGCTGGATGCGCTGTACGAGAAGTACGTGGACGATATCGAGCAGCATCGCCTCCCGTTGAAGGATTTCGCCAAGCGGGAATACCTGTCGATGGCACCGAAAACCTATGCCGAGAAGCTGGCGAAGGGCGAAACCAAGCGCAGCGCCGCCTACGAGCTGGTGCTGAAGGCGGAAGGACGGGAATACAAGCAGGGGGATGGCGTGGAATTCTATGTAACCGGAAACAAGAAATCCGTCTCCGTTACAGACTTTAGCAAGCTGCTTGTCGATGCAGACGAGTCCGTGCGGGACGAAAACATCCCGTTCTACCTGGACAAGCTGCAAAAACTCCATCAGAAATTTCAGGAAGCGTTAACATAATCGAAGTCAAAAGGGGTAAAATCATGAACAAGGCATCGTTGAACAATCCGGGAATGTCGTATCGTCCTGTTCCGTTTTGGAGTTGGAACGAGAAGTTGACCTGCGAGGAACTGCGTTGGCAGGTACGCGAGATGCATCGCGTCGGCCTGGGTGGCTTCTTCATGCACGCCCGTGGCGGCTTGCAGACGGAGTACTTGTCTGACGAGTGGATGGCGTGCGTCGAGGCGTGCATTGACGAGGCTAAGAAACTCGGCATGAACGCATGGTTGTATGACGAGAACGGATGGCCGTCGGGCTTCGGCGGCGGTCTGGTCAACGGCCTCGGAGTCGATTACCAGCAGAAATACCTTCGCTTCGAGGTGATTGACGCATCCGAGGCTGCAGGCAAGGCGAATACCATCGCGTACTACAGCGCTGACGGCGCCCAATTCTTGGGTCGCGAACTTCCGTCGACCACCAAGGGCCAGGTCCTCAGAGCCTACTACGAGATCAATCGGTACTATGTGGACAATCTCGATGCGAAGGTGGTCGCCGAGTTCATTCGCGTGACGCACCAGCACTACTACGAGACGTTGCCTCCAGAATATCGCGACCACTTGAAGGGAATCTTTACCGACGAACCGCAGCTGAGCCGGAATGGATTGCTCTGGTCCTTTGTGCTGGAGGAGGAATACAAGCGCGAGTATGGACGTGACCTGATCGCGGAATTGCCGATGCTTTCCCGTGAACTTCCAGGCTACGAAGCGATGAGGATTCGATTCTGGAGACTTTGCGCCAAGCTGTTCACCGAGAATTTCATGCATCAGATCCGTGATTGGTGCGATGCCCACGGCTGGTGGTTGACGGGGCATCATGTTCTCGAGGAAACATGCCAAAGCCAATTGTCTAGCAATGGTTCCATTATGGCGCAGTATCGATACTACCATATTCCCGGGATTGACCATCTGTGCAGGAGCTTGCCCCATCCGGTGATGATGACCCAGGTGGCGTCGACTGCGGCACAGTTCGGACAAAAGCAAATTTTGACCGAAAGCTTCGCCTTGTCTGGCTGGAACTGCAATTTCACGGGGCAGCGTTGGATCTACAATACTCAGCTGGCACATGGCGTCAACTTCCTTTGCCAGCATCTGCAAGGCTATTCGTTGCGTGGCTTGCGGAAGCGGGACTATCCGTCCAGCAACTTCTATCATCAGCCTTGGTGGAAGGACTATGCTGTGGTCAACGACCACTTCAGCAGGGTGGGAATGCTGCTCGCCGAAGGCAAGTACAGCCCCGAGGTTCTCGTCGTCCATCCCCTGTCGTCGGTTTGGATGCAATATGATGGCAACGAACGCAAGGATGGTTTGAACTACTACAGTGAAGAATTGCGGAAGCTGACCTCGTCGCTGGATGCCTTGCAAGTCGGTCATCACTATGCGGACGAGCTGATTGCGGAAAGCATCGGCTCCGTCAGCGACAAGCGCCTGGTTCTCGGTGAATGCTCGTACGGAATCGCCGTGATTCCGGCCGTGATGAACCTGTCTCGTACCATCTACGATTTGCTGGTTGCCTTCAAGGCAAAGGGCGGGCGGCTCTGTCGTGTGGAAAACACGCGCCATCCAGGAGTGTTTTTGATTGACGGAGAAGCGGCGTCCGCTGACGAGTTGGCGTGGTACAAGGCATTGCCCGCCTACGCAACCGCCGAGGAAGCGGCTTCAGCCGTGGCGAACCTGTTGCCGGATCGCGTCAAGGTGCTGGAAGGCGGCGCCCCGTCAACCCAGGTGGTGAGCACATGGCGTGACATCGAACTGGAAGGCAAGCCGGGACGATTCCATTACCTCGCCAGCAACAAGTACCTGGAAGACAGCGAACTTGTCATTTCGTTGCCAAAAACAGGCAAATATGTCGATGTGATCGATCCGCTGACCGGCGATTTCAAGAAGCTTGTCGGGGTGACCACGGCAGGCGACCGCCTGGAATTCAATGCCCACTTGGGCGCTTGCGGCTCGTTGATGCTCTTCGTGTCCGATACCCAATTGGGAGCCGAAGAGTGCGACATCAATGCATTGTTTGCCAAAAACGTGGTCAAAACAATTGGCTCGACCATGGCATTGGCGGAATCCACCGATAACTTGCTGACTCTGGATCGCTGCAGATATCGTGTCGATGGCGGCGACTGGGATGCCACGGACGTGATTCAACTGCAGTCGCGTTTGGTCTTGCTGAAGCGTGATGCGGACCTTGAGATGGAATTCGAGTTCCATGCCGGGGAAGACTACGATGCAACATCGGATCTGTACCTCGTCGTCGAGACTCCCGAACGCTTCCAGTTCACGCTGAATGGTATTGGTTTCCCCGCTGTTGACACCGGATACGCTTTTGACAAGTCGTTCAGGAAGTTGTTGTTGCCAAAGAAGACTGTCCGTCCTGGCCGCAACGTGATCGTGATGCGCATTCGCTATCATCAGCCACAATGGTTGTACGACAGCCTCGAGGCGGCCAAGAAGTTTGAGACCGAGTACAACAAGTTGACGTTTGAAACCGAGATGGAGAGTGTGTACCTGATGGGCGATTTCACCGTTCGCCATGTCGGGATGGTCGAGGCATTGCCTCGCTCTGCGACCAGGTACTGCGGAAGCTTCGAGCTGGGCGCCAGCCGAGTCGGCACCCAAATAGAGGGGAGCGATTTGCTTGGTGCCGGTCATCCGTTCTTTGCCGGCGTCGCCAAGCTAGCGACCTCGGTTGAATTGACTGCCGACGAAGTTTCTAAAATCTCCCTGCTTCGTTTTTCGCCCTTGGGTGCGAACAGCTGGCGTGTGATCGTGAACGGCGCTGACGCGGGCACTTGCTTCTGGTCGCCGTACGCCGTCAATGTGGCCGGGTTGCTGAAAGCCGGTCTGAATACGATCGAGTTCGAGTTGACTCAGAGCCTTCGCAACATGCTCGGTCCGCATCACCTCCAGGAAGGCGAGAGCTATGCGGTCCACACGATGTCCTTTAATCGCGAGGCGAACTTCGTCGGCCGCGGCGCACCGCCATACAATGAAGGATATTGCTTTGTCCAAGTTGGAATCGACCAAATCCAGCTGGGATGAATTATGACATGGTGAATGGTGAATGGTGAATGGTGAATGGTGAATGGTCTGTCCGACCCGTCCGACCCGGTCCGACCCGGTCCGACCCCGTCCGACCCGTTCGACCCGGTCCGACCCGTCCGACCCGTCCGACCCGTCCGACCCGGTCCGACCCGTCCGACCCCGTCCGACCCGGTCCGACCCCGTCCGACTGTCTGACCAGCCCGATCCGCTTCCAAACCTGCTTCGCCACCAGCCTCAACTTCTTCCATTTCCTCGCGCGCACTACATTAAGGGGCGGAGGCCCCCTTACGGTTGGGTGGGCTAAAGCCTTATTTGCAACACTAAAAAATCGCGTTTTTTTGGAAAATTTCAAGCAAGAATCATGCACAATCATTGACAAACATCGTCAATCTTCCAGATTCACAACCCATTAGGTAATCCGGATGATTCTTGATGATTCCGATCGATTAGCAGGTCATTTTTCCATACCGATTTGAGTACGAAATAAAAGTAATCAAACTTCGACCTGGACCACTGGTCTCCACCTGCCCCAGCAAGGGGTGCCTTGAGACAAAAGTTAAACATCCTCCACGTAAATTAACGGTCTGAATCAAGTACGAGCACCTTGGGTGCCCGTACTCAAGTTGTCATGGCATCGACTGCTTTTTTAGGATCAACGACCGCCCTTACAAGTCGATTCTGTTTTGGAATTGCAGCGGGAGCCTGTCTTCGTAGATGTGCGAGAGGTCGTCCCAGGCGAGGCATCTTGGGAATGTGTATCCGTCGGGATGATTTTCGAAATAGACGATATTGACACCCGTATGCGACAGTCCGAATGTGCTCCAGAAGAGGTGTGGCGGGATTCCGAGCAGGTACGGGAACCAGCACATTGAGAATCCTTCATGGCAGAAGAGCGCGACTCGTTCGTTTGAGGGTTTAATGATCTTATATATGTGTCCTTCCTTTTGGTATCCGAGCTTTGCGAGGAATTCGTCCGATGCCGCTGAGATCCTGTCGTAGCATGTTTCCGGCTTGAAGCACCCGTCCAGGTTTTGCAGGCATTCGCATTCTCTCCAGTCCTTGTTCCTGAAGTGGTCTTTCTCGTTATGGTACAGATGTCCCGGCTTGATGAAGAGCCATCGCTTTCGGCCGTTGTGATTGGGGTCGTTGAAGGTGAATTCATCCCAGGCGAGTGCTTCTGAGGTCCATTCTTCTGTTTCGATGGGGATGCCGAGGAGTTCGGATGTTGGGACTGCCGTATCATGCGCCCGTTTGAGCGGCGAGGCGAAGATTCGATCAAGTTTATGCGTGGCGAACCTTCTGGCGAGTGCTTCGGCTTGTCGTTGTCCCTTTGGTGTTAGCGAATCGGGGTTGTAGATTGGATCTCCGTGTCTGATGACGAATAGCAGCATGTAGTTACTCCGTGGTTTAGGTGTTCAGATGACGTCCCATGCGAAAACATGTGCCTTGGGCGCTCCCCAGGTTTTGTCTGCTACGAGCCGTATCTTGTTGGTTGTAATCGTTTCGTGGCTGATTCTCACCAGCCGATGAAAGTTCTCGCCGGCTGTTGCGATTGTTTTCCATTGCCCGTCAATCCAGGCATCAAGATGGAAGTCCCTGATGAGGACTGGAGGCATGGGCTTGTAGTCCTTGAGCGCCTCAAGTTTTCGCATTCGCTTGCCCTGGAACGAGAGTTCGGAATCGAAGATCAGGCGATAGCCGGTGATGTCTTGCGGCGTATCCCAGTGGTACTCAAGGAATTCGCCAGGAGCAATCCAGGCGCCGTTGTCTTGCTTTTTCCAGAATCGGTCGATCCCATTTTGAAGTTGCGGCGTGCTTGTTTTGGCGATTCTTGTTTTTTGCGAGACGGTTCTCCAGCGTCCCGGGAGCATGACATCGTCGTCCTCCAGGGTAGTTTGGAGTTCCTGAAGATGGCTTTGCCCGATGTCCCTAGGAGTAGTTTTGTACTTGGTCGCCAAGGCGGCGGCAGTGCCGACTGCTTGTCCCATCAGCGCGCAGGTCGCCATTACCCGTGTTGCGCTCATGCCCAGGTGGGTACAGGAGACGTTTCGTCCCGCGAACATCAGGTTTCGGATGTTTTTCGAGTAGAGGCATCGGAATGGGATGCCGAAGGGGGAGGGCGGCGAGAGGTGCGTGCTCAAGTAGCCTCTTCGGTAGAATGCATCGGGATGGTGGTCGTCAAGGGTCCATCCTCCGTATGCGACCACGTCGTGGAACTTGCCGCCGTCTAAGATTTCCTGCTGGGTCAGGATATGGTCGCCGATGAACCGGGTGCTTTCCCGTTTGCCGGGCAGGCTTCCGATCCAATCGAGTTCGTAGTCTTTGCATCTCCCATCGGGATGGTTTTTCATGTAGGCCCAGACTCCATATGCCATGGCCTTGAGTTCGCGTTGGATGTCTCCTGCATCTGCGATGGTATCCAAGTTGCCCCCGTACTCGATCCACCAGAAGTTGTTGTTGTCTGGATAGGGTCTTTTGTAGGAATGGATTTTGCCGTCCTTGAGTTCGCTTTCGGGTACAGCGAAATCTTCGTCTGTGAAGGTATGCGCCCATGGTGGAGGGATGAATGGGCGGTGTTCGTCCGTATGCCTGAGTTGCAGCAGGATCGAGTTTCCCATCGTCTTGTCGTCGTCACCCTCATGGAGGCATTGTTCGCCGAATTCTGCTGCTGCTTCCCGTCCGATTCTGAATTCTGCTCCCGAGAGCCTAAGGATTCCGTCTCCCGAGCAATCTGCGAAGAGTTTTGCCGTTAGTGTGTATTTGGCGTATTCGTTGCAGTTCCTGGCGGTAACGGATTGAATGGTGTCTCCGGCGGTCTGGACGCCTTGGACGGAGGTGTTGAGGAGCAGGGTGATATTTGGTTCTGCAAGGACCAATGAGAGGATCGCGTCATCCCAAAGGGTGTATCTCATCAACGGGTTTCGGTAGATGTTGTCCAACTGGAGTTCTTCCAGCAGGCCGGTTTCCTTGTTTTCGTCCCCGTGGGCGCCCATGATGCCCATCCGGCATTCCGAGGAGGCATTGCCGCCTAGCATCGGACGATCCTGAACCAGGATGACCTTGGCTCCGTGGCGGGCGGCAGATACGGCGGCGCATACGCCCGACAAGCCGCCTCCGACGACGATCACGTCGCCCGTCAATTCGCGTTCCGTGATGACCTTGCTGTTCTTCTCTGTTTTCATCTCGCAAGTGCTCCTTGAGTTTCGTTTCGCTTGCTAAGTCGTCTAACCTAGGTAATATAGACCTTGAAGTCAAAAAGCCGTTGCTTCATTGCAGATTTACTGTAAAAACAACCGAAATTACTTGAGTTGATGCCTGGCTGGTTGAAAATGAATCATGGGGAGGATATGCTAAGGTTCATTGATTTTCCAATTCAGGCGCAAGCAAGAGATTTACTCATGATGAAAACCACCACGATTTCGGCGATACTATTGGCGGCATTGTCTCTTTTTCCTGTTCATGCCGATCAGGGCCAAGATGCCCTGGTTTCAAAATCAACCAAGCAAGGAGATCAATCAACAATGAGAGTCAACCCAAACCAATTCAAAGGTAGCGATTCCGACAGGATCGACCAGGCCACGGCAGCCGTGGCGGCGGCGGGCGGAGGAACAATCGTGCTGACTAAAAGGGAAGATCCGGATGGACGGACATTCTGGCTTATCGATAGGGCGATCCTGCTCGGCTCCGAAATGACGCTCCTGGTTGACGATTGTACCATAAAACTCTCAGACCAGGCAAGGGACAACTTCGTCAGAAGCAGCAACTGCGGACTCGGAATCGAGGAGGTGAAGCCGCTGCAGAACATACATATAGTCGGAATTGGAAATGCAAGGTTCGTGGGAGCCGACAATCCCCGCTCCACGGGCGACGGCAACAAGCAGCTGAACGTCAGGTCGTACGGGACCGATGGGGGCAAGGAAGATCGCTACCAGTACGGAAACTGGCAGAATATCGGAATCTTGATGGCGTACGTCAATCGTTTTTCTGTACGCAATATCGCGATGTTCGATTCCCATTGCTGGGGAATATCATTCGAGCACTGCAAGAACGGGACAATCTCCGGAATCCACTTCGAATCAACCTCGAAAAAGCTGATCGATGGCGAGCAACGGACATTCTTGAACCAGGATGGAATCGATTTGCGACAGGGTTGCCAGAACATCCTTATCGAGAACATCACCGGTTTCACAGGGGACGACCTGATCGCCTTGACGGCAATCGGTACGTTCACATACGGAAAACCTGCCGGGGCAATCAATTCAACGATGGTCGCAGGATCGAAGAAGACCGATGACGACGATATTGCCTACGTAACGATCCGAAACGTTGTCGGACATTCGGCCGGCAGATGCCAGATCATCCGTTTCCTGAACTCGGGCGGCATTCGAATCCATCACATCATCCTCGATGGACTTATCGACAATTCGCCGGAAAATGCCCGTGCCCATGCGACAATACGGATTGGCGACAAGAATCCCAATTGGGGTGGTGTGACTCCCGTCGGCGACACATCGGGTTTCATCATTTCAAACGTTCATTCCTACTCTCGCCACTGCATACTTCTTGCCGGCTCGCTTGCGGATTCGATTATCCAAAACGTCATGAACCACAACGGCGAATGCGACCCAGTAACCTATGAATCCGGCAAGGAATACGTACGGAATGTGGTTATGAGCAACGTCATCCAGGTAAATCCGCGCTAGGGCAAATGAATCTTTCGATGCAGACGACAACGTGATACTTGATGCGACAAAAAGCCGGCTGGGAGATTTCGCCGGAAATCCGTGAAAATTTCCTTCAATTGCTTGAAGAATCGGAATTATGTCGTATCTTAAGCTTGTTTTCGAAAAAAATCGGGGCAGTAGCTCAGTTGGCTAGAGCACCACGTTCGCAACGTGGGGGTCGAGAGTTCGAATCTCTTCTGCTCCACCAGTTTACCCAACCACAAGCCCGACGGCAATTA
>JAGVUR010000062.1 GCA_019136135.1 Verrucomicrobiota bacterium | reverse complement strand
CCTTGAGCATCTCATGCGTCAACAACATGAAGCAGTTCGGTCTGGCGCATAACATGTACTCGACTGACAACAAGCAGTACGTCGCGCCAGTCTACATGTACACCGCAGAGAGAACCCAGCTCTACTGGCATCCGGACATGGTCATGACCTACGTTGGTGACGAAGCTGTCTTTACTTGTCCTGGAGCAGATGCCGATAATTTCATCAACATGGGCGCGGCTAACCGCCCCCCGGGAACGAAAAAATGGTCCCAGCACTACGGCCGCCTCGAAACGCTCAATGGCACAATCTACAGCGCACCAACCATTGCAACAGCTTACAAGCTCTCCGCCTACAAGAAACCGTCTCGTATCATCAACATGTCTGACGGCACAACCCCAGGATTCTGGGATGAGCCCAAAGTTACTCCAAGCGACCCAAACTACTGGATCGCCCATCGCCACTCGGGACTCTTCAATGCAACGTTCATTGACGGACACGTCGAAGCGCTCACGTATTCCGATGTTCCCAAAAACTGGCGCCGAGATCCCGTGGATTAATCCCAAAACCTAAATCCACTCGCCACCTACTCAAAGGCACGCCATCCATTTGGACGGCGTGCCTTTTTTGTTGCACTGGCTCAAGTATGCTACCACTCCCCGATTGCCCTTTGGATTCGCTTGAGCGTATTCAGGGCCATTTCAGGTTCATTGGTAACAATGCCATCGGCTCCATGCCTCCAAGCCGCCACTACATCGCTGGCGTTGTCAATCGTCCATACATATAAAGCGAGTCCGGATTTTCGCACCAGCTTCACATCCACTTTGAAGGGACGCCTGAAAGCCGTAAACACGGCATCGAAGCCATCACGCTTCAACTTGAGCATATAATCCTGGCCTGGATTGTCCAAATAACCTGAAGTCGCTATCAAGGTCACGCCAGGATGATAGGACTTGAAAACCTTAGCCGTGTCGGCGGAGCCGGTCCCAACCAATACAGAATCGAAGTAGTCATGGGCTTTCAGGATTTCGCAGATGGCTTTCGCCGCCCTACCTTCCTTCAAGTCAATCAAGATCGGGGTTTTGGTTTTCTTGCATTCGACCACGATTTCCTCGAAGGTCGGTACCTTGCAGTGCTTGAACTTCTCGCCTCGACGAAATCCCGCATTTAGGGTCTTCAGCTGCTCCATAGTCATTCCGCAGCCTTTGCCCCTGCCATCGGTCGTGCCTTGGACGGTATCGTCGTGCATGCAGTATGGGATGCAGTCCTTTGAAAGGCGAACATCCACCTCAACGACATCGGCACCGCAGGCGATTGCGGCACGCACGGCTTCCAATGTATTGCCGGGATACTGGGCAAAGTACCCCTGATGGGCAATCACCAGGGGACGAGTCGATCCTTCAAACAGGAGCTTTTCCCGCTCCTCGGCACTGACGGGGGGAAGCGTCTCCACGACGATATTGTCGATTTCAATTCCCGTCACCGAGGAGCAGATTCCGACGCGTCCGTCATGCTCGGTCCGTCCTGCCAGCAAGGTCGTGGCTATAGGCTTTCCATCGACAAAGGTCTTCGCAACGATTCCCCTGACCTCGAGCCTCAATCGCCTGAAGTCTTCGGCTTTCTTCTTGTCCCCGATTTGAGTTGCCCTATAGACCTGCCAATCAAATTTACCTTCTTCATTGATTTTAGCCTCGGCGATCTCCATCCATCCACTGTATCGGACTGGCATTTGGATGAAAACCGGGACTTTACCATGCACGTATCGGACGAATATGGAAGCCCAATTCATCGGTTGCGGCGAGTATGTCATCCTGAAGTCGGCTTCCAACGCGATATCTTGGCCTTTGGCGACCGGCGGCAAGAGGATTCGTGCCAGGTATCCGTTGCCTCGCCCGACCAGCTTGCCCTCGGCAATGCTCCATTGCCCTCCGTGTTGTTCGAACCCATCCAAGGTTCGCAAGGAATCGAAGTTCTCCTGGTAGATCACCTCGCCGAATGCGACCATTGCCATGCCCAGGCTTATCGCCAGGATCCAAAGCTTGAGGCTCTTCATTCCAACAACTCCCAATATCGGCGACTCGACTACTTGTTCTCGATGCCCCACAACGCGAATTGCGCCAGGAACTTCTGGTGGTATTCACCCAAACGCCCCCAAATGCTGCAAGCCTGAGGAGCGCCCCACGCAATGGGACTGGCGAAAAACGCAACCTTGCCACGACCGTACTTGCCGATGATCAATGCGGGATGCTCAAGCTCGCCCTCGCCAAGACTACGACCAGCAACCGCAGTCAAAACAACCTCGGTTCCAGGCTTCGAAACAACGCGCTGGATGGCGCCAAGCCCCTGGTAGCTTTCCGGATAGAACGGCAAGCCCGATGTGATCGAGTGCTCTCCTGTCGCCTTCAAGTGATATCTGAATTCGTTGATCGCCTTGAACTCGCGTGTCCCGTCGCGGGGAGACGTGGAATGGACGCTGGATACGCCGCAATCAGCGCAAATAGGCAGCAGATCCGATTGCTCGTAGCTACGATAGTCGATCATACCCTGAACAATCACAGCACCACCGCGTTCCGCCAGTTCCTCCAGGCGACGCAAATTCGCCGGGGCTATGCGATTGGATGCCACGATCGCCACGGAAACCCCTTCCCATGCAATCTCGTCGCCACCCGAATTGGACGATGTGAGCTGGAAGCCGAACCCAGCGTCAGTCAATGCGCCTTCCCAGTACCTAGTCGTCAGATTGGGTTTCCAGTTGCCTTCCTCATCCTTGCTGGTATCGGCAAGCAGGACGACCTTTTCGCCCTTCGCCCTGCCGTTGACGGCTGCCCTTGGGTTGACATCCAAGCGATATGTGCCGTTGACCTTGACGAGACTCGAATCGCCGGTCATCACGTCCAACCTAAAGTTCAGGGTTTCGCAATCGACCATCGCCTCAGGCAGTTGATATTCGACGCTCCAGGGCTTTGTCGGACTTGCGCCAGCCGCATCTGCGGTCAACTCCACCAGCTCAACGAGTCCTGGCTTCTCAATTGCGCCTTTCAGCGTCAATTCGCCCTTCAGAGCAGTAAATGGGACGAATTTGAACAGGATGGCTTTACCTTTTTCCGTATTTTTGACTTCCCAGTCCAGCATTCCTCCGTTTCCGTAGGCCTTGAGTCCCTTCAATCCATTTCCCATTCCGCGCAGGTCATTCCATTCGTACTTGGCTCCTGCCTTCAGGTCAATCGCAAGGAACGGCTCGATCGAATAGGTCTTGGAATCCGTCCAGACACGGAAAAACGCAATATCCCTATCCAATCCCGTGATGAACACGTCACTGCTGGCGCGATTTCCGCAGGCGTGCCAATTGCCGCCGATTTCCTCACGGCTGATCGGTCCCCAGTAATATGCCGGCTTGAACTCGCGAACATAGCCCGGCTCAACATCACGCAACGTATTCGGATACGCCGAACCTACAACCTGGGGCGGACGTAGCGGAACGATGCTCCAACAATCCCGATCAAAGGCGCCGTCCTTGCCCTGACCCCAAAAACCATGCGTGAACCAAGTCGTCTGAAAATCCTTCTTGCCTGTATTTTCCAGCACGCGACGAGTCTCAAGCGCCGACTTCCCAGCCAGCAGCGTCATTTCCTTCACGTACTTGCAGCCATAACCGTATTCCGTCGATATTTCCTGCGTGAACCTGATCCTCCATCCATCGGCTCCCGTTGCGGGCTCTTGGCCTTTTACGGCGACCCACTTCCCATTATCCAGACGTTCCTCTTCGATTTGCCAGGGGGCATGCTTCACGTCACGAAGGCTTCCCCGGAAACACAATCCACGTCCTACCGCCGTTCCAATGCCGGGCAGCAGCGTCGCATAGACCCCAGGTTCCAGTTCGGACATCAGGATCGCCTCCTCGAACTCTTCAGGAATTCCATGCCAGTTTTCTCCTGCATCGTCTTGGTTGACGAACCAGGACCGCCCCGTCGGCTTGAACTCCATGCCGTAGACCCATCCAGCCCAATTGAAGCGGGCACCGTACTTGTACGGCATCTTCCGCCCGTTTGGGAAAACCTTGTCAGGGCGTTTTTCGGGTTCGATCCCAGTCAAGACCGAGTATGAGACATAGTCGTTTTCAACGATGATTTCAGGCTGGCCATCGTCGTCTATATCCTGATATCTTCGGGCTACGCCCTCCCCGCGAACGCTTCCAATCGCAACACACAACGCCGTCAATCCTAGCAAAAAACGCATAAATCAGACTCCTCTTAGAAAAAAACTCCTGCTCTTTGCAAGCCAAAAAATCTGACTTTTCGGCTTGGGACATTAAAGTAATAGAAAAATCAAATATACACCTGTCGATAAACAAACTCAAACCAAGCCACTGGGGCTTTCCAAGAATATGACCTGGCAACCTTTCCTACCCTACAACGCGATCCTTTGCCGATACAATGAAATCGCCACCAAGGGACGAAACCGCACGCTCTTCGAATCGGCGCTGGCGGATTCACTGAAGCGAAACCTGGCAAACGCAGGCCCGATCAAGGTAATCAACGAACACGGACGACTCTTCGTCATCCCGACACAACCCAAGGAAACGTTCACCCCAGAAGATATCCAGCTCTTCCGCGATGTGATCCCGACAGTTCCGGGGATCTCCTCGGTCTCCCCGGGATTCATGCTCCAGCCAACGCTCGAGGACATTGAAAACGCCTTTGACAAGTGGTTCCCTACCGTCATGGACGCATTCAGGGCACAAAAGCCAATGCCGCAGCCAACCTATGCCATGAGGGCAAGGCGCGCAAACAAACAATTCCATCTCACGGCGGAAGAAATCGAAAAGTACTTCGCGGGCAAGGTCCTTGCGCAAAACCCAGACCTCAAGATCGACCTCAAGAACGCGAACCTAGTCGTCGAAGTCGAAATCCGCTTCAACCGGGCGTTCCTGTCCTTCGAGCGAATCCAGGGCGCAGGCGGTCTCCCGGCAGGTTCCGGAGGCCATGTCCTGGCACTCCTTTCCGGCGGCATCGACTCGCCGGCCGCATGCTTCCTGATGATGAAACGAGGATGCACCGTCGACTTCGTCACCTTCCACAGCGAGCCCTACACTCCCCCGGAATACATAGACAAGATCGTCGCCATCGCACGAAAACTCAATACCTACCAAAAAAGAGGTCGATTGGCAGCCGTCAACCTGCTTGACGCGCAACTGGAAATCAGGGACAAGTGCAAATCCAAGTACAGAACCGTCCTCTACAGAAGATTCATGCTCAGAATCGCCAGTCAAATCGCACGGATATTCGGCGCAAAGGCACTCGTCACAGGCGACAACCTGGGGCAAGTCGCAAGCCAAACACTGGACAACATGGCAACGATCGAGGACGCCTCAGACATGATGATACTTAGACCGCTCCTGACGGCAGACAAGCTCGATGCAATCGCAATCGCCGAAAAAATCGGAACCTTCGACCTCTCCTCAGTACATATCCCGGATTCATGCACCGTGTTCGCACCGGACGACCCGGCGACATCAACAAGAGCTTACCACGTCAAAAACGACGAAGAAAACCTCAATGTCGAAGAACTCGTTCAAAAATGCCTCAAAAACACAATCGTCATCAATCCGAAAACAGACAAGAGGCATCCCCTCGAGGACCTGACCACAAACAAGACCTTCGTGCCACAAGGAACATAATATGAACCAAGACTATCTCTACAGAGGCGTCATCGACGACCTGGACATACGATTCGTCATCGCGGATTGCACCCAAGCAGCAAACCAAATCATCTTAAGCCATGATTGCGACCCAGTCGCAGCCGCAATCCTGGCCAATGGGATCGCTTCGACAGCGCTCCTCTCCGCCCTCCTCACCGAAGACGAAAAGTATACCGTCAAATGGAAGTTTGACGGTGCGCTCGGACTCGTGATGGCCGATTGCAATGCCCAGGCGCACTTGAGGGCGCTGATCTCAAGCCCCCACCTGGCTTCCAGCATCCAAGAGGAAAGCGAAATCTGGGGAAAAGAAGGCTCAATCTCGCTGATCAAGTCATCGCAAAGCAAGATACTGAACTCGGGAGTCGTCGAAGCCAACTTCCACGACCTCTCGCAAGACCTGGCGTTCTTCCTGTCTTTCAGCGACCAGATCGAAACAGGAATCGCCACAGTCGTCAACTTCAATCCAGACCCGCACAATCCAATCCGAAACTGCCGGGCCTTCATGATCCAGGCGCTCCCGGATTGCAACCTGGAACGTTTTGACAAGGTACGGGGAAAACTCGCTGACGCCCATGCCAAGCAGCTCCTCGCACAAGATTCCCCCTCGGACAACCACTTCGAAATCATACTTAAGTACATTTCCGAGGACCTGGTCAAGCAACCGCAGTTTTCCTTGGAGGAAGCGCCGCCGCCGCAATTCAAATGCACATGCTCGCAAAAGGCAATCGCCCAAGTGGCAAAATCACTCGGGCAAGACGAACTCGACGACGCATTCAAAACCTCAAATGCCCTGAAAATCACCTGCCAATTCTGCAATACGACCTATGAAATCACAAAGGCCGATCTTAAGCGACTAACCTAAAGCAAATGACTCGCATGCTGAAACGCACCAGCAAAACCATCGTTAAAACACCAGGAAAGACAGTACTCGACTACCTTGCCGATCGTTTCACATATCGCTCAAGTTCAGGCTGGCTGGACGAAATCAAGGTAGGACGAGTACTCGTCAATGACAGCCCGGCCAACCCAAGCCAAATCCTGGAACTCGACGACGTCATCAACTACAACCCAATACCTAAACCAGAACCAGAAGTCAATCACAATGTCGCGGTCATCGACGAAACCGACGACTTCATCGCCCTTGACAAGCCGCCAAACCTGCCCTGCCATCCCGCAGGATGCTTTTTCAACAACACCCTCTGGGCAATGCTGAAAACCGGACGGGTCAAAGGACTCGAACCCATGGACAATATCCACCTCGTCTGCAGGCTCGACCGTGAAACCTCAGGTGTCGTGCTCGTCGCAAAATCGCCAAAAGCAGCAAAACTCGCTTCTGATGCAATCAACACATCAACCGCAACCAGGGAATACGAGGTCCTGGTCGAAGGAGTATTCCCAGATCACCTGGAAGCAGAGGGCTTCCTCTGGACTGCGCCAAGCCAAACAATCCACAAAAAAAGGCAATTCGGCGCAACCCCGCCAGCCAACGCCATCAACCCGGAATCCGCAAAGACAACCTTCGAAACCATAGCAAGAAACAACGGCCTGTCGCTGCTCAACGCAACCCTCCATACCGGACGAACACACCAAATCAGGGCAACCCTCGCATCGCTTGGATTCCCAATCGTCGGAGATAAGATCTATGGACTGGACGAAACGATTTTCCTCAGGTTCATCAATGACGCACTGACACAACAAGACCAGGACAAGCTCAAGCTCGACAGGCAAGCGCTGCACGCAAAGAAAATCGCATTCTGCTACAATCAAAAACAGCTGGAATTCATAGCCAATACACCAGACGAAATCACCAATCTCATCAGGAAGTAACAAACCATGGACAACATCGTCATCGTAGACGCATACGCACATATCTACAGAAACTACTACGCCATGTCAAAAGGAGGCGCATTCCAATCGCCTGATGGACACCCCGTCGGGGCAATCTTCGGAATGGCACGGCTCCTGATGCAAATCGAAAATACACTGAAGCCTAAATATGCCGCCGTCGCATTCGATAAGGGAAAGCCAAAATACCGTTGCGAACTCCTGCCGGAATACAAGGCGCAACGCCCACCAATGCCTGACGACCTCAGGGCGCAAGTGCAGCCGATACGCGAATGGTTCCTCGCATTCGGATGGAATATCGTCGAGGAAGAAGGGCGGGAAGCAGACGACCTGATCGCGGCAATCGTCAAACTCAAGGAAGATTGCTCGGTCGATATCCTCGCCTTCGACAAGGATATCATGCAGCTCGTCCAACCCAATGTAAGACTCCTGGCACCAGGAAAAAATGCAACATGGATCCCAACAGAAGAAGAACAAGTCCAGGAAAAATTCGGAGTCGCCCCGGAAATGCTTCCGGCATATCTCGCACTGCTTGGCGATTCATCGGATAATGTCAAGGGCGTCGATGGAGTCGGACCAAAAACAGCCGCCAAACTGCTCAATGACTTCAATGGCATCGATGGATTGATCCAAAACATCGACAACATCGAGCCCAAAAGAATCCAGGACAATATCAGGCAAGGACAAGACATCCTGGACAGGAACATGAAACTGATCACCCTCGACAGTACAACGCCAGAGGGTTTCGTCTCCCTCGAACAAACGATCAAGAAAAAGGAACCCGATTGGAAACGCATCAAGGAACTCGCAGAATCCCTCGCCTTCAAATCCATGATCCCGGCAATCGACAAGGCAGCCAAGGCGCAACTACAGCCTACCCTCTTCTAAAATTGAAACAGAAGGGATAGATGACGCCAAGACGCCCGTCAGGATGCAAACTTCTTCGCATTCCTCGCTCGCCGAAACAAAGCTCCCCTAGCTACTAGTTTTTTTTAATTAAACCTAAAAAAAGCAGTTGACGTCATGATGCCAAGCACATATCGCCCAACTACTTGTCTTTTGCAAAGGATCTTCCGGAAGCCAATCCCCAAGTCATTGGCACCCGATCATTTTTCCCGGCCGAACCGAATGATTGTAGTGCCTTTACAAGGCACTGTCCTTAGGTGGGTTCCTCACCCCAGGCTAAAAGCCTGGGGTTAAGCATAGTTAAGCGCTTGCATCGCAATGCGTTATGAAAACTCCTCTAGCAAGCCCGAACTATCGTCCGCGTCCAGCTCGTGTCCCGCCCCGGGTGGATTGCGGACGACCAGTCCGCGCCAATGACTTTGCGCCGTAGGCGCCTGACCGTGCTTAACCCCGGGCTTCAGCCCGGGGATGGGATGCCCCCATGCCGGGGCGCCTTGTAAAGGCGCTACAGAAGACTGACGCACTTCCATTCACCAACATGGTTAATGGAATAAAATTTATAACAACTTGATAATCAACCAATTAAGAATGAAACCAGGTTTCAACTGCTTTTTTTAGGTTAAATTGTTGAATTTATTCCAAAATGCATTATATTAAAATTTCGGTTTTCGCCTTGATTTTATGAGGCATTTTAGTTGAATACCAGGTCAAGGCAGTCAGTGCTAGCGAAAAGGCAACGCGTTCAATGTTGCTGAAGGGAGTTTTTTACGATGAACGAGTATGCACAAAGAGTCCTGGATCTTCGCAGGTCCCAGGCGCCGTGGGAATTGGAGTATCTCCAAAGCGTCACCGAGGTTTTCGAATCGATCGGATCCGTCATTGAGGCAGACCCGCGTCTCGAGAGGGACAAGATCCTGGAAAGGATGACCATTCCCGAACGCGTTATTTCCTTCCAGGTTCCCTGGTTGGACGAGAAAGGCGAAATCCAGGTCAACAATGGCTACCGTGTCCAGTTCAACAGCGCATTGGGACCATACAAGGGCGGTCTCCGCTTCCATCCAAGCGTCAACCTCTCAGTCCTCAAATTCCTCGGGTTCGAGCAAACCTTCAAAAACTCCCTGACAACCCTGCCAATGGGTGGTGGAAAAGGCGGAAGCGACTTCAATCCCCGCGGCAAAACCGACCACGAAGTCATGAACTTCTGCAATTCATTCATGCGTGAACTCTTCCGGCACATCGGTCCTGATACCGACGTCCCGGCGGGCGACATCGGCGTCGGAGCACGCGAAATCGGCTATCTTTTCGGCCAGTACAAACGCCTTGCCAACACGTTCAACGGCGTCTTGACCGGCAAGGGTCTAGCGTGGGGCGGCTCCCTTGTCCGTTCGGAAGCAACAGGTTACGGTGCGATCTACTTCGTGCAGCACATGCTCGCCAAGAAAAACCAGGAAATCGCAGGAAAGAAAATCGCATTGTCCGGATTTGGCAACGTCGCTTGGGGCGCAGCCCTCAAGGCAACGTCCCTCGGCGCCAAGGTCATCACAATCTCAGGTCCGGACGGATACATCCTCGACGAAGACGGACTTGATTTCGAAAAGGTCGCATACATGCTCGAACTCCGTTCAAGCGGACGCGACATCGTCGCGCCTTACGCGGAAAAATTCCCATCGGGCAAGTTCATTGCCGGTCGCAAGCCTTGGGAAGTCCCCGTTGACATCGCGATGCCCTGCGCAATCCAGAACGAGCTGAATGGCGAAGATGCCGCACAACTCGTCGCCAACAAGGTTGAACTCGTCGCCGAAGTCTCCAACATGGGATGCACGCCCGAAGCGATCCATTGCTTCCAGGGCAACAAGATCAACTTCGCCCCCGGCAAGGCTGTCAACGCTGGCGGCGTTGCAACATCCTGCCTCGAAATGACCCAGAACGCAAGCCATACCTACTGGGCAGCGGAAAAAGTCGACGCCAGACTCTATATGATCGCGACGGGAATCCACGAAGCCTGTGTCAGGAACGGCACCGAGGTCGACGGCTACATCAACTACGTCGCAGGCGCCAACATCGCCGGCTTCAAAAGGGTCGCCGAAGCGATGCTCGCACAAGGCATCTAAAACAACCTAGAGCCTAGCAACCAATACCAAACAGGACCGATTCCAACACAAAAGGAACCGGTCCTGTTTTTTTGTGCCTCGATTTTGAGGGTAAAATCTTTGCGCCACATCTTTCGCGTCGAAACAACGAAATTGACTTTACTGACAAGAACGGAATTCTTGCACTGTCTTTCGTATATCATACCCATTCTTTTCGAGCGCTTCTCCTGCGACCTGTTCGCTCACGCCTGTAACATTTGACACAATGAACTTGGCACGTTCCCTGAGCTTGGCATTCGTCGGTCTCATGCAGGTCATGAAATTTCCCGTAACACGTCCGAGTTTGACCATCACTGTAGTGCTAAAGGATGTCAGCAGCATCTTTTGTGCGGTAGCCGCCTTCATCCTCGTCGAACCCGAAATCACTTCTGGTCCTGTCAGCAATCTGATGACGATTTCGGCTTCACGCGCGATTGGTCCATCCTGGTTGCAGAGGATGGCTCCTGTCACTGCTCCGCGCTCACGCGCCTCGCGCAATGCCCCGCATACAAAGGGAGCGCCGCCACTGGCGCTAATCCCAATCACCACGTCCTCGGATCCAACCTGATGCTCCGCAATCACCTGCCGACCATTGGCCTCATCGTCTTCGGCAGTCTCGTGTGCCTTGACCAGCGAACCTAAGCCGCCAGCGATAATCCCAACGAATCGTTCTGCAGGAAAACCGTATGTGGGAGGGCATTCTGCAGCATCAATCACCCCAAGACGACCGCTCGTCCCAGCGCCAACGTAAAAAATACGACCTGAGCCAGACAAAGATTCCACAGCCTTCTCAATCAATGGAACCAAATCAGGAAGAGCAGACCCAACTGCATCAACGGCCTTGCGATCCTCAGCATTGATGATAGATAAAATTTCCGGAATCGACTTCAGGTCGATGTCACGGCTCTGTTCGTTAACTCCTTCAGTCTGCTGTCTCATCATTCATCCCTCCGACCGATTTTCTCCACGAAGTACTTGGTGATGTACATCGCATTGGTGATCATCTTGCCAACCACCACGGCATGAGCACCGCATTCCAAGCCTTGAACGACATCTTCGGGCGAATGGAAGCGACCTTCCGCGATGATCGGAACTGCAACCTCGGCATGGAGCTTGCGAATCAGTTCCAGGTCGGGACCTTCGGTCTTCGGCGAATACGCCGTATAACCGCTCAGCGTCGTTGCCACGAGATCCGCTCCAGCCTTTGCGGCTGCCACGCCTTCTTCAAACGTACTGATGTCTGCCATGACCAGCAATCCCAGTTCCTCCTTGATCCGTCGAATTAGAGTTGCCGCATCGCCCCCGTCAGGTCGCGGGCGCAATGTCGCATCCAATGCAATGATTTCACAGCCTGTTGGGGCAATTTTCAGCGCCGACTCGAAGGTCGGCGTAATATACGGAATATCTGGGGACGGAGCCGTCTTGTTGATTCCGATAATCGGAACTGTCACCCGACTGCGTATCGCCTTCAAATCCTCCACGCCATTGGCGCGAATCGCCACAGCACCGCCCAAATACGCCGCCTCAGCCAAACGGGCAATGCACTCCGTATCGCGAAGGGGATTCCCTTCCAATGCCTGGCACGATACAATCAAGCCCCCCTTCAATGATGCAAGCAACTTGTTCATGAAACAATCTCGAACTCCTGGTCTTTTGTCATTTTGATTTCGTGTCCCGCTTCGTGGAGCATCTTTATCATCGCTGCCTTGACAGGCGAAAACTCGGGACACCATACCCAATGGTGATTCGGGCGGAACTCACTCAATGCCGCCTCGCACAACTCTCGAAACTCAATCCCCAACTGAAACAAACCGCCAATCCCCAATACCCCGCAACAATCATCCGCACATGTCACAGCGCGAGCCAACATCGCATTCTCGCGGGCAGCGTCTTCCAATAGCTCACGCGCCACGGCATCGCCACCACGATACAACTCCATCAAGCCAGGCGCCAAACCCGCCAACTGATGACGCTCAAATGCATTCGCCCGACGCTTCAGCTCCATCCGACCAGCAAAAGTCCCAATGTCCAATCCCGAACAAATGTCCACAAACAACTCGCCTAGCCTGCCTGCCTCGGACATCCCGTCAATCGAACGCAAGAACCGATGCAAGATCCGAAACCCCAAGCCTCCCCCTGCTCCCTCGTCGCCATACACAGGCCCCCAACCACCGGCATACACACGCTTCCCACTAACGTCGCCCATCGCTACGCTACCAGTACCTACCATTACAGCGGCACGACACCCCAACAACCCGCCCGACAGCAAGATCATGTTCCCAGTAGACTCGCGCTCAACCTCAACAGGACAACAGCGAAGCGCAAGCTGCAACAAACCAACGACCTCATCGACATTCGGACCGCCAAGAGACAAATAAGCACGGCAAACCGACAAGTCGCCCAAAAACGACAACTCATCACGCAACGAATCATAGCTCAATGTCCCAGGATGCAACCGAGCCAAACCACTCGTCCGATGACGGAAATGAACGTCGCCCGCATCATCGAAAACAAGCCAATCCGTCTTCGTCCCCCCAGAATCCCCTGCCAAATACAATCGTCCCATACGAAACCCTCGAGTCATGTCGTCACATCGCTCAGCATTCATCCTCCTTCGCGCCTTGCGCTACGGCGGACAGGTCATTCAGCATTCATAATTCATAATTTAAAAAAGGACTGCCACGAACGAATCGCGACAGTCCCTGTAAAGATTAATTTTCCCAAAAATCAATCGACGGGATTTCGGATCCAATCCTTGTCGTGTTCGGCATATTTTCGAGCCTCGCAGTGTCCATCGACAAACACGCAGTTGAACAACCCGTTGTGCTCGCGCCAAACCCTGCAGCCAGTCTCGGACAAATTAAGCGTATTCCAGCTAACTCCATACAACAGATACAGGTAGTTGGTATCTGTAAGTTCGATGGTCCTGGACGGCTTCTTGAAATCATTTTCCTTGTAGGTCTTGTCAGAAGATGCTGGTGGGTTGTAGTCCCAATACCCAAATGCCCCGGAATACTTGCCATAGCTGTATATGACAGGGTTGGGAGCGCCGGCAGGACGACCAGAACCGTACGAATGCTCGTGGGACGGGCAGACGATAACCTTGTTGTCCCCGTAGTAGTTGCGGGTAAGATCCATCCAGTACGACCAGTTGCCGCCATAGTTCGTGCCCCAGGCAGGAACCATCGAGCTTTTGTTGTCACCCTGGTACATGGCACTTGCCAATCCCATTTGCTTCAGGTTGCTGATGCAGCTCGCAGAACGTGCCTTTTCACGGGCTTTCGACAACGCCGGCAACAGCATCGCAGCTAGGATCGCGATGATGGCAATCACGACAAGCAACTCAATCAACGTGAACATTAATGCCTTTTTCATTCGGATTGTCTCCTGTGTCCTTGGTTCCTTTGAAACAGACTAAAAACAAATGCTATAAATATTATACTGTTCTATCAACCCAAAATCAAAAGTTATTTGAAGTATTTTTCGTATATCCAAATTCACCATTCACCATTCACCATTCACCATTCACCATTCACCATTCATAATTCCTCCCTCGTCAGGTTCTTGACCCACTTGTACCGTTTGAAATGCCAGATAACCCACGGAATCTTCCCAACTTCATCCAGGCAGGTACATGCGTACACGACCAAAACGTGCCAATTCAACCAAAACGCACCAATGAACGCACATGGAACAGCAAGACCCCACATGCATATCGCCAAACTGTAAAAGTCAAACAACGTGTCGCCACCCGCGGCAAATATACCGTTGATCACAATCGTATTGACGCAACGACCAATCATATAAATCGACAAGATCACGAACATCCCAACCAAATAGCTACGGGCAGTCTCGGTCAACTTGATGTAGTAAAGTACAGGCGGAATCGACAATAGCACCAAGACAGTTGCCAAAAGACCGACCACGAACGAAAGCACCATCAGCCGGTCGCCATACAGCTTCCCGCGCTCCAGCCGCCCCGCGCCCAACTCGTTCCCGACCACGATTCCGCCGGCGGCGCTCAAGCCGTTGCAGAGGCAGCACATCAAGTCACGAACTACAGCAGCAACGGAATTCGCGGCGGCGGCATCGGCGCCCATGTGCCCCAAGACTGCTGTGTACGATGTAAACCCAACGCCCCAAAACAAGTACGCACCTAGAATCGGCAACGAACAGCGCCAAAAATCACGGCACAACCCCCAATTGAAACTGACTATGTCAGACAACCGCAAGCGGATGTATGTCTTCTGGTAGGACGATGCAATCGCCCACACAAGCTCAACGACACGCGCAATCAATGTCGCCAATGCCGCTCCGCGAACACCCATCTCAGGTGCTCCCAGCAAACCGAAAATCAATATTGCGTTCATGACGATATTCAGCACAACCGTCGTCGAACTGATCCAAGCCGTCCGCGACGCATGCTCGCTGACCTTCATGATCGCCAAATAGCATTGAGATACACCGGTCAACAGGTACGACCAACCTGCAATCCGCAAGTAATCCGCACCAATCTCAATCAAGACAGGATCGTGCGCAAACAAACGCATCAAGTATTCTGGATAAAAAACGCATCCGACAAAAAACAATATCGAAATGACAAGGCTCTGACGGATGCTGATCCCAAAAATCTCGCCCAATACACGCTTGTCGTTCTTCCCCCAGTACTGGGCGCCAAGGATCGCCACGACGGATACCACCGCGCCCAGCATCATGTTCTGAACAAACTGAATCTGCGTCGCCAGGGACACAGCGGCCATCGCATTCTGGTCAAGCCGCCCCAGCATCACCGCATCGGAAGCAGCGACCAAGGCAAGCATCAAATTCTGCAACGCGATCGGAAACGTCAACCTCAAAAGTTTCCGCAAAAATTCCTTGTCCGAAAACATCCCTTTCAGCATGCGTGCAATTCCATTCTACAGGTGCATTTCAAAATTCAGAAAATGCAAATAAATATAAGCCTTTGAGATGGATTTTCAACGAAAACCACCATCATCAACCATGGATTGCAATCATTCGATTTCGGCTTATGGTATCAAGTCCCTGCAAATCTTGCGTACAACAAAAAATAGGAATACAAAACCATGAAAGCACTCCTGATTCTGATCCTGGCAACCACAGCCGCATTCGCACAGACCGTCCACTACAAATCCGACTTCAAGAATACAATCGACCACTGGATCGGCTGGAACGACGACCCGCAAGTCAACATCAAGCTCGAACCAACGACCGAGGACGGAAAGCCAGTCCTCCAACTGACCGGTCCTGGCGGCTGGATCACCCCGATCCTTACCCTCGAAAAACCTGTCAAGTGCACGCCGAAAACCATGATCAAATTCAAAATCTGGGCAACGGACCAAATCGTCTGCGACGTCAATATCCTCAATGTCGAAGAGCAAGCCTACTACGCGATCTACTTCGACGTCCCGGCGAAAACATGGGTCTCCGTCTCAAGATACCTTGCGAAGGCGCCCTACAAATTCCAGGGCAAGCCGGATATCCCCAATGACGGGCTTCTCGGCGACCACATCGGCTCCTTCCAAATCGCCGTCAAGGGAACAAAGGCGCTCGTCGCTGATGTCGAACTCCTCGAAGCCGATGACGAACCGGAATTCCCGCCCGAACCACAAAGCGTCATCCAAGCCAGAAAGCAAAGGGAAGAAGAAAGGAAACTCGTCCAGGAGCTACTTGACAAAGCGCCGATACTCGACTACCCGTGCCTCAGAAGAAACGGCTTCTTCACCTACTCCGTCGTCTCAAGAGTCGACGCAAACAGAACAAAAAGCACGCAGTTCGGAGAAGACCTGGAAGACTCCCTGCTCAGGGACCTGGTTGACATGAAACGTCACTACATCAACTCCTACTACGACTTCTGCACGGGTACGGAAGGCTGGGAGCTACGCCTCAAGCAATCCGAACAAACCGGAGTCCTGCTGATCGAAACCATGTTCAGCCATGTTTACTTCCCGGAAGCCTCGCAAAAGGACCTGGACATCTTCCACAAGGCGAAAACATCGCCCGCACTCCTCGCATGGTACGGACGCGACGAACCAGCAGGCTCGCAACTCAAGCCATATCTCATCAACAAGGCATGGGTCAGCGAAAACGACCCGATCCACCCCTACACCAGCGCCTTCCATCTCGGGCATGTTCGAGACCTGCTCGGCAAAGCCATGGAAGTGATGATCCCGGACATCTACTCCCTAAGGCCAAATACTCCAAAAAACCAAGCCGACATCATACTCCAACATGCCGCCATAACAGCAAACGTCAGAGAATCGACAGCCAAAAAACGTGTCTGGTTCATGACGCAAACATTCAGCAACAGGCACCAATCGAAACCCGGACAGGCGCACTTCAGCTCAAGATACCCAACCCCGCTCGAAATGAGGCTGGACCTCTATGCGTGCATCGCAGGCGGAGCAAGCGGCATCTCGTTCTTCATCTACAACGACCACGTCCCGTTCCTTGGCGGATACAGAGGAGAAAAATTCGACTACACGCTCGTCGATCCCTGGGGCAATGGAAACGAGGTTTACGACGAAATCGCGGACTTCGGCAAGAAAATCGTTCCGATCATGCCTTCGATCATGGATGCCCTTCCAAACAGGGATCTCGCAGTCGAATGCGACTCAACCAACTTCCTCATCACTCAGTTCAAGGGTGAAATGGGATATGTCATCTACGTCGTCAACAAATCGCTCGAGAGCGACAAAGCCGCAACGCTCAAGTTCGAAATCCCAGCAGACCACGCTCTCTACAACCTTGTCGAACTCGCAAAAGTCCAAGACCCCAAAAACGTCAAGGTCAACCTAGGCCCTGGCTACGGACTCGTATTCGCAGTCGCCACGCAGCAAAACTTCAATACGATCAAGAACGAAACAAACCAAAGAATACAACTTGACCAAGAGCAACTCGCCAGAATCCGCCAGGACGAACTCAAAAAGGCGGGATTCAATAACGCCCCAACCAAAGAATGGCTCGATGCCGAAATGCATCTCGAAAAAGTCAAGCAGACATTCGGAGACCTCTACCAACTGCTCGTCCTGCCGGACAATATCGTCAAGATCGACGGCGGCAAGGACTTCGAAGAACTGAACAACACTGTCCAAGACCTGAGCAAAAGCTACTTCAAAGCCAGAAAGCAACACGCAAACGGAACAATCCCGACGAAAAAATCCTTGGATGACCTGATCGTAAAGATCAACCAGCTTAAAGACGACTACGCAAATAAATTCCCGTGATCATCAGCGATAATGGATGGATTGGCTCAGGTGCGAGCACGGGTACCCGTACCTAAACCCGTCTTGTTCCGTGGCAGGGCAGATTTATCTGCCCTGTATGACCCAGTCGGACCCAGTCGGACCCGTCTGACCCAGTCGGACCCAGTCGGACCCAGTCGGACCCAGTCGGACCCAGTCGGACCCAGTCGGACCCAGTCGGACCCAGTCGGACCCAGTCGGACCCAGTCGGACCCAGTCGGACC